>DATGJN010000117.1 GCA_035295165.1 bacterium | reverse complement strand
GCGTGCTCGATCGTCATCGCGTTCGTCCCGCCGATTCGCTGGAGGGTGTGCTCGAGGCCGACCGGGAGGCCCGCGCGGACGCGGCGGCGTCGTACGCGGCGACGTAGGGCGCCGCGCGACGTCCCCCGGACGGGGTCGGCGGCGGCGAGAGCAGGCGAACTCTGCTGTTGGACGTGCCCGGGGTCCCCGAGGACTCGCGTCATCTCGGCGAACACTCGGGGTGGGCTAAGGGAGGGTGGTTGGCGGTGCCAACGATAGTCTTAGCGATTCTGGCTCTGGAGTTGATGATCCTGGTGCACGAGCTCGGCCACCTGATCGTGGCGAAGCGCGTGGGCATTGCGGTGCACGCGTTCGCGATCGGCTTCGGCCCGAAGCTCTTTGCGTTCACGATCGGGGAGACCACCTACAGTCTCAACCTACTGCCGGTCGGCGGCTACGTCAACATGGCCGGTGAGGACAACGAGACATCGTCGCCCGACGTGCCGCCCGAGCGGCGGTTCCGCGCCAAGTCCGTGGGTGCGCGCCTCGCCGTCGTCTGCGCCGGACCGGCGATGAACTTCCTGCTCGCGATCGTGCTCCTGGCGGCGACCGCGGTTTCGTACGGCGTTCCGTCGCACGTCAGCACGCGCATCGACAAGGTGGTTGCGGGCGATCCGGCCGCGCAGGCCGGGCTGCGGCCCGGTGACGTCATCCTGGCGATCGACGGCCGGCTGATGCGCGACGACGGCAACGAGGTCATCCGCCTTATCCATACCAGCAACGGCCGCACCCTGTCGTTCCTGATCCAGCGCGGGCCCACGCGCTTCTTGGTGCACGTGCCGACCAAATACGATCCGCGCCAGCACGTGTGGTTGACGGGGTTCTTGCCCCAGGTCGCCCGCAGCCACCTAGATCCCGTCCGCGCCCTCGGCTGGGGGGCGCTCACCACCGGTCGGGACATGGTCGCGTATCTGACCGCGCTCGGCACGCTGGCGCGTTCCGGCCAGCTCCTGGGGCAGCTTGGCGGCCCGGTGACCGCCGTGAACGTGCTCGGCCAGGCGGCGCACGCCGGCGGGGAGACGTTTCTGTACTTCACGGCGTTCTTCAGCATCATCATCGGGCTGTTCAACCTGTTTCCGCTCCCGGCGCTGGACGGCGGCCGGGCGGCGTTTCTGGTGGTCGAGGGGTTGCGGCGGCGGCCCGTCGATCCGCGGCGCGAGGGCTACATCCACCTGGTGGGGCTCGCGCTGCTGCTGTGCTTGATCCTTGCGCTCACCGTCCGCGACATCATGCATCCGGTGCACCTCACGCTGCCGTGACGGCGTCGGTGGCAGGAGTGGTGGTGCGGGTGCTACAATAAGACGTTTTAAGACGTTCACCGAACGCTTGAGGAGTCGAGCATGGACCGTACGCAAACACGACCGGTGCAAATCGGGCGTGTGACGATCGGCGGCGGTGCCCCGGTCGCCGTGCAGTCGATGACCACCACCGATACGCGCGACCCAGACGCCACGGTCGCCCAGATCGAGCGCCTCGAGACGCTCGGGTGTGAGATCGTCCGCGTCGCGGTCCCAGACCAGGTAGCCGCGGCCGCGCTGCGGGAGATCAAGCAGCGTATCCGGCTGCCGTTGGTCGCGGACATCCACTTCGACTACCGGCTCGCGCTCGCGGCACTGGAGTCCGGGGTCGACAAGCTTCGCCTCAATCCCGGCAACATCGGATCGGCCGACCGGGTGCGGGTCGTGGCGCGAGAGGCCAAGGCCCGGGGCGTTCCGATCCGCGTCGGGGCGAACGTTGGCTCAATCTCGAAGGAGATGCTGCGGAAGTACGGCGAGCCGTGCGCGGACGCGCTGGTCGAGAGCGCGCTCGAGGAGATCAAGATCCTCGAAGATCTGGACTTCCACGATGTCGTCGTGTCCGTCAAGGGCAGCGACGTGGAAATGGCGCTGGAGGCGTACGTGAAGATCTCCGAGCGGATGGCCTATCCGATCCACGTCGGCATCACCGAGTCGGGCACGGCCTGGGCCGGCACGGTCAAGTCTGCGGTCGGGCTCGGTGCGATCCTGTCGCGCGGGATCGGCGATACGATCCGCATCTCGCTCGCCGCGCCTCCGGAGGAGGAGGTTAAGGCCGGGTTCGAAATCCTCAAGGCGCTCGCGCTGCGCCTCCGGGGCCCGATCCTGATCGCCTGTCCCTCCTGCGGGCGGGCCGACGTCGATATCGTCCGACTCGCGCAGGAGGTGGAGAAGCGCATCGCCGTGTACGCGGTGCCGATCAAGGTGGCGGTGATGGGGTGCGCCGTGAACGGCCCGGGCGAGGCGCGCATGGCGGACCTCGGCGTGGCCGGCGGCAAAGGCATGGGACTGATCTTCCGCAAGGGAAAGGTCGTGGCGAGCCTGCCCGAGGCGCAGCTCCTGGACGGCTTGATGAAGGAAGTCGAGGAGATCGTGCGGGAGAAGCAGGCGGTCGCCCCCAAGGGGTGAGGCGCCCGAGACCGGGCCGGACGTCCCCGGCCGGCCCGCGCATCTGAAGGAGGGAGCAATGCGGAATATCTTGGTCGAGACCTTGTCCGGGGTTCCGGTCGGGGACACGCAGGTCGAGATGGTGGAGCGGAAAGGCATCGGTCATCCGGACTCGATCTGCGACGCGATCATGGATCGGGTCTCCGTGGAGCTGAGCAAGGAGTACCTGAGCCAGTTCGGACACATCCTCCACCACAACATCGACAAAGCCTTTCTCGTCGCGGGAGACGCGCAGGTCCGGTTCGGGGGCGGCACGATCCGGGAGCCGATGAAGCTGATCTTCGGCGACCGGGCGGCGTACGGCCTCAACGGTCGCGAGCTGCCGATTCGCGAGATCGCGATCCGGACCGCCAAGAACTGGATCCGTGAAAACCTCCGGTTCGTCGACCCGGGAGGATCCGACGACCAGGACGGCCCGCACATGATGTACCAGAACGAGATCAAGCCCGGGTCGGCCGAACTGGTCGACATCTTCAGCCGCGACACCGCCGGCGCGAACGACACGTCGGCCGCCGTGGGCTACTGGCCCATGACGGAGACGGAGCGGCTGGTCCGCGAGACGGAACAGTACATCAATTCGCGCACGTTCAAGGAAGAGTTTCCTGAGTCCGGCGAGGACGTGAAGGTCATGGGCGTGCGGATGGGACGTGAGCTGCGCCTCACCGCGGCGGTGGCGTTCGTGGACCGGTTCATAGAGGGCGAGGCACACTACTTCCGCCGTAAGGAGGCGTTGTACGACGCCGTCATGGCGTTTCTGGCGAGACGCACGACGATGGACAAGGTGGTCTTCGATCTCAACACGCTGGACGAGCCGGGCAGAGGGATCAACGGCGTGTACCTGTCCGTGCTGGGTACGTCCGCGGAATCCGGCGACAGCGGCCAGATCGGACGTGGCAACAAGGTCAACGGGGTGATCGCGATCAACCGCCCGATGGGTACGGAAGCGGCCGCGGGAAAGAACCCCGTCGCGCACGTCGGCAAGATCTACTCAATCTTCACGCACCTAGTGGCGCAGAAAGTCTACGAGGAAGTGCCGGGGCTCCGGGAGGTCTACGTCTGGATGGTCAGCCAGATCGGGAAACCCATCGACCATCCGGTCACCGCGGCGCAGATCATTCCGGACAAGGGGCTGCGGAAGTCCGCGGTCACGCGTCGTGTCAGGGAGGTGCTCGACCGGGAGTTGGCCGGGATCCACGTCTTCTGCCGGGACCTGGCCGAGGGCAAATATACCGTGTGTTGATCGCCCGCGCATGGCGGGTCGCGTGCGAGTGCGGCTGCTGGCTGGAGTGCTGGCAGCCGCGCTTGTGTTTACGGCGTGCACGGTGCGGCGGACGCCGGTGGGGCTCGGCCCGCCGTTCTTGCGCGTCGCGCGGGTGACACGAGTGTCCGATGCCGCGGCGTCGAGTCCGCCGACGTGGAGCCCGCAGGGCCGCCTACTGGCGTTCGGGACCGACGACGCCGTGTGGCAGGTGCGGCCGGACGGGACCGGGGCGCGTCGGTTGGCTGCGCTCCCGCGCGTCACCGAGGTCGCGTGGGCGCCCGGCGGACGCTCGCTCGCGGTCGTGTCCGCCGGGACGCTGTACACCGTGGGCCTCGACGGACTGCCGCCCGCGGCGGTGTCGACCGCAGCAGGGGTGCACCTCGTCACGTGGGCCCCGCGTGACGCGAGGCTTGCATACGTGGTGTCCGGCGGGGACCATGACGAGATCGCGACGTGGCAGGCCGGGAGCGACGGGCGACGCGCCCGTTCGGTCTCCGCGCCGCTGCCGCCGGGGTTCGCGGTGCAGACCGTGGCGTGGTCGCCGGACGGCCGGGATCTCGTGCTCGCGCTTGCCCGGCAGGGTGGCGCGGCGTCGACCCGGCTCCTGCGAATTGCGGTGTCGGCGCTCCACCCGGTCGCGATCCCGTTCGGGTGGCGGGATACGATGGCCGGACCGGCGTTCGACCCGCTCGGCCGCTTCGTCGCGTATGTGGGGGGATCACCCGACGCGGCGCGTGAAGTGCGTGGGCAGATCGTGGCCGTCAGGCTGGACGGCACCGGCCGCCGGACGCTGACTCCTGCGGGAGCCTATACGGGGTTGTCCTGGGCGCCGTCCGGAACGGCCGTGGCGTTCGGTGAGGTGATCGCGCCGAACGAGACGTCGGTCGAGGTCGTCGACGTGACGACGGGCGCCCGGCTCAGGATTGCGGACTATCGCCCTGAGATCGTGGAGTACGCCCGAGCGCTCGTGACGCGATGGGCCCCCGACGGGCTCGGCCTGGCATTCGGGACCGACACGGCCGACGGCCGGGGCCCGGTGTGGGTGGCCACGCTCGAGCGTCGCTGACGCGTCGAGCGTGATCGCTTGACACGCCGGGAGGGCCGTCCCACAATAGTACCTAAGACGAAGGCGCATGGCGGCCCCGCCCGCCGCGCGGGTGGGGCCGTGGTGTGCGGCGGTGCAGCCCAAGGAATCGCGCGCCGACGATCGGAAGGCCCCGTGCCCTTGCGCCGCCTGCGCGAGTTCGCGGGGTGGGCGACGGAGGTGGGAGTATGCCGATCTACGAGTACCGGTGCACGAAGTGCGGCCACCAATTCGAAGTGACGCACGCGGTCGCCGAGGCGGTGGAGCGCTGCGAGCGATGCGGCGCGCCGGTGCGCCGGGTGTTTTCACCCGTGGGAATCATCTTTAAGGGCGCCGGGTTCCACGTGAACGATTACCGCAAGACTCCGGCGCCGGCAGAAGGCGACGGGAAGTCGGCGTCCCCGTCCAAGCAGTCGTCCCCGTCCAAAGAGTCGCCCACACCATCGGCGACGGCCCCGGCGGCCGGGAGCGGCAGCGCGGCGTCCACAACCAGTGCCGGGACGAAGTCGTCCTAGCGACCACGTGGAAGCGAGGGCATGGCCGATCGGCCATGCCCTCGCGCTGCTTTTTGGCGTCCTCGCGTCGCTGCCCGCCGCCCCGGCGGTCGCGGCCGGGGTGGATCAGGGCCTGGTCGTGCACCTCGGGTTCGCCGGCGCCGTGCGCGTGGGGGTGCCGGTTCCGCTGGAGATCGAAGTCCCGGCACTGCCCGAGGGCGGCCCCGCGATGGTGGCAGTCGATGTCCCCGCACTCGGCCGTCAGACCGGCGAGGTCGTGACCACGACGATCGTGCCGTTCGATGCCGTCGCCGGCGCCGGCCGTGCGTTCGATGTCCCGGTCGTGCTGAGCGACATTCGCCGGCCGGTCGTTGTGCGGGTTCTTGTCGCTGGCCGGGAGCGGCTGCGCCGTGCCGTGCCGATCGATCCGATGCTGGTCGGCGGCCGCGTCGTGGTTGCACTCTCCGATGAGGCGGCCGGTCTGGAGCCCCTCGTGCGCCTGTCCGAGCGCGTGGTCACCGCGTACGTCGGCGCCGAGGCGTTGCCGCGCCGCTGGCAGGAGTATTCGGCTGTCGATCTCCTCGTGGTCCGCGATCTCGACCCCGCGCGCCTCGACGGCGCGCAACGCGACGCGCTCCTGACCTGGGTCCGCCTCGGGGGACGCCTGCTGGTCGTGGCCCGGCCGGGTCTCTTGCCGCCGCCGTTTCTTCAGGACGTCCTCCCAGCATCGGTCGGACAGGTGCGCGTCCTGCCTCCGCCTTCGCCCGGGTCGGTTCGGGCCGGCGACGATTTGCCCCCGGGACCTTACGCGGTCAGCCCGCTCGATCCTCGTATCGGTGCGACCATGACGCGGGCCGGCGGAACCGTGGTGATCGCGGGCGCCCGCGCGGGTGCAGGATGGGTGGAGCTGTGGGGGTTCGATCCCCGGCTTCCCGCGTTTGCCGAATGGCCGGGCCGCGTCCGCCTCTGGACGGCGGCGCTCGGCGAGCCGGCGCCGTCGCAGGTCCAGATCGACGCGGTTGCGGAGCAGCTACCCGCCGGGCCGTCGCTCGATCCGCTTGTCCACGCCGAGGTCGCCGGGGCCGTGTTCGTATATCTTGCGGCGCTGTACCTGATCGGCCGGCGCCGGGCGCTTCGGGCCCGCGCCCTCGCGAGCCTCGCGGTGGTCGCCGTAGCGCTCGTCGTGTTCTGGCGCCTCGCCATGGACGTGCGAGAGCGTTCCACCTCGGTGGTCGATGTCACGTTCGTGGAGCAGGCTTCCGGTACTGATGTGGCGCGGGCGTTGACCGTGGGCGCGGTCGCTGTGCCCTACGGGGGCCGGTACCGCGTGCGGGTGTCGGGCGGGAACGTCGTCGCACCCGTGACCGCCTCCGGCGATCTTCGGGCCGAAGTCACGGACCAGCGCACAGTGCTCGAGGGGACGCTCACCGCAGGGACCGGGCCGCGGACCTTCGCGGCGCTCGGCACGGTGTCCCGCACCGCACGCGCCGAGCTGGCGCAGCACGGGCGTACCCTCAGGGTCGACCTCGGCGGCGAGCGGGCGCACCGCGTCGAACTCCACTGGGGCGATCGTTGGTACTGGATCGGTGACATCCCCTCCGGCGGGTCGACGTTCGACCTCGATCCCGACCGGTGGGTGCGGTCCACCGCGGCGGATTCGGACAGTCATGATCGGTCGTGGATCTTCCTGGGCCCAAACGGCGGTGTTATAATGGGGGCTACCACGCCGGTTCTGGTCGGGGAGATCGAGCATACCGTGCCCGTGTTTCGTCTAGAGGACGGGGGAACGCTCGGCCAGCACTCCGCCATCTTGCTGTTGTCGGTCGAGAGGCGGTAGTCGACACGTCGTGAGCAACGCCGTCCTGCGCGGCGATCTCCGGGCCCGGGGCAGCAGTCGCAAGGTCCTCGCCATGGAGCTGCTGTACCTCGGCATTCTCGCGTTGCTCATGCTGCTCGGGCTGCCGCCCGAACTCAACCAGATCGATCCGTCGCGTAACCCCGTTGGCCTTGGGATGGCGCTGCTGGGGGTGCAGGTGGTGCTCGTGACGTACTTCGCGTCGGCGTGTGCGCTGCAAGAGATCGCCGTTGAGGGCGAGCGGCCCGCAATCGATCTCGCGTTCGGGCCGTTCTCGCGCCGAACGATCGTGGTCGGGAAGAGCCTGGCGTCGCTCGCCACGATCGTGTACTGGCTGCTCCTCGGCGTCCCGCTGCTGGTGCTCGCGTTCGGAATCCGACAAGCTCCGATCGCCGGTCTCGCGGCCGTGTTCGTGCTCGTGGTCGCGCAGGCTTGGGCCGTGGCGCAGATCGGACTGCTCTACAGCATTGTGTGCGAGTCCGAGTTCGCACGCACGCTCGCGC
This sequence comes from bacterium, assembly GCA_035295165.1. Classification (NCBI taxonomy): domain Bacteria; species bacterium. Next base: position 88,582 of record DATGJN010000117.1, on the reverse strand, counting down.
ACTGGGCGACGCTCGTCCTCGTGTTCTTGGCCACCCTGGCGCTCCCGGCCGAGGTCCAGTGGACGAACCCCGTGGTGGCCGTCACCTGGGCGGTTGCGGGGACGTTTCCCGTGCAGGCGGCCGCGTGCTACGCAGCGCTCGGGCTCGTGTGCACCGGTTTGGCGCACGTCGCGCTGCGGAGGTTCGGCGTGGCGTGACGCACGAGGCGATCGAGCTGCATGCGCTGCTCCACCGCGTTGCGGTGCGGATCGGGATCGCGGCCGCGTGGAGCATCGTCGCGCGCGCCGCAGTCGCCGCGGGCGGCGGGTTGCTCCTCTGGGCGCTCGCGACGATGATCGTCCCGGTGCCGTTTCCGCTCGGCCGATGCGCCATCGCGACCGGCGCGGTCCTTGCGGCGACGTGGCTCGTGCTGGTATGGCGGTGCCGTCCGTCGGCGGCGGTCGCGGCGCGCCTTGCCGATCGCCGCGCCGGCCTGCATGATCGGTTGAGCACGGCCGTCGAGCTGCTGGGGCGTTCTGCACGACCGGTGGGCTTGGCGCGCCTCCAAGTGGCCGACGCCGTGATCGCGGCGCAGGGCGTGGAGCCGCGGGCGGTGGCGCCGCTCCGCGTGCCGCGCGAGACGTGGCTCGCGGGCGCTGCGTGCCTGCTGCTCCTGCTCTGGGCCCAGTTTCTTGTCGGATGGTCGCTGCCCGCGACGCCCGCGGCGAAGGCGCTCGCCATCGTCCACCGCGAAGGGCAGTCGATCGTCGTCGCCGGCCGGCGGCTGGAGGCGATGGGGCGGTCACAGGCGCTGCCGGAAGCCGAGCGCCTCGCGCCCCAGGTGCAGGCGCTCGGTCATCGTCTCGAAGGACCGCGGATCGATCGCGAGCAGGCCCTCGGATCGGTGCGAGATGTGGCCCGGCAACTGGGTGCGGCGCAGGATCTCTTGCAGCGCCAACTCGACGCGTCGCTGCCTCAGACCACGGCACCCGGGACGCCGTCACGACCGACGCCGGCGTCTCGCGCCGGGACGGACGCCCAGCGCCTGCAGCGGCTGGACGCCGCGGTCCGCCAAGTGCGGGCGCTCACGGGCCAGCTCGAGCGCGGCGGGACTCCGGTCGACCCGCAGTCCCTCTCGACCCAACTGCGGGCGCTGTCGGAGTCTCTCGATCAGATGAATGCTCCGGTGTCCACGCGCGAGCGCATCAATCAGGCGCGCCGGGAGGCGGCGCAAGGCCATCTCGCGGCGGCGTCCGGGTCCCTCAACGAGGCGATGCAGGATCTCCAGGGGCTGGAGCGCATGTTCGGCGACGAGCAAGCGCTCGGCGATGCGCGGCAGAACGTGCAGCAATCCGCGGCGCGGATCGCCGAGCAGGGACCGCTTGGGGGCGCGAACGCCCCGGTGTCCGGCGAGCCGTCCCCGAGCGCGCCGCCGCCAGAGGCGTCCGGACCGAATCCGCCCTCTGGCACGACGGACGAGACCGGCGCGCCGCCGCCGCCCGGTCCGAACCAGGGGAGCCTGCCGGGGCAGGGCACCGGCCCGCAGCTCGGGGCGGCGACACCGCGGCTGCAGGGCACGCGCGTGCCGGCGTACGTCCAGGGTGCTCCGGGCGAGGGCCCGTCGTCGATGCGGGAGATCGTCGCGCCAGGACAGGGCGGGGCGTCGCGTCTGCCTGCGGGGCGCCCGCCGGCCGCAGTGGCGCACGAACTCGACCGCGCCGTGTCGGAAGCGCCGCTGCCGCCGACGTTCCTGCAGTTGGTCCGGCAGTACTTCGAGACTCAGGGAGGCACACCGTGACGGAGCCAGCCGGATCCCGCGACGTGGACGAGTTTCGTCGATCGTTCGCCGCCGTGCGTCAGGAGCTCGGCCGGGTCATCGTCGGGCACGAGTCGCTCCTCGATCTGGTGGTTACCGCGCTTGTGGCAGGCGGTCACGTGCTGCTCGAGGGCGTGCCCGGGCTCGGCAAGACCCTGCTGGTCCGCACGCTGGCGCAGGCGCTGGACCTTCGCTTCTCGCGGATCCAGTTCACGCCAGATCTGATGCCCGCGGACATCCTCGGGACGAACCTGATCGTCCAGGACGACGCCGGCCGCCGGCGGTTTGAGTTCCAGCCCGGTCCGGTGTTCGCCCAGATTGTGTTGGCCGACGAAATCAACCGAGCGACGCCCAAGACGCAGTCTGCGCTCCTCGAAGCGATGCAGGAGCATGCGGTCTCGACCGCCGGGGTGTCCCGCCCTCTCGACGAACCGTTCTTCGTGCTGGCGACGCAGAACCCGATCGAGATGGAGGGCACGTATCCGCTGCCGGAAGCCCAGCTCGACCGGTTCCTCTTCAAGCTCCGCGTCGCGTTCCCGGAGTTGGACGACCTGCGGACGATCGCCGAGCGGACGACCGGCCCGGAGGATCCGACGGCCCGCCAGGTGGCCGACGCCGCGGCGATCCTGCGCATGCAGGCGATCGCACGCGAGGTGCCGGTCGCGTCTCACGTTCGGGACTACGCGGTGCGGCTGGTGTTGGCCACGCACGCGGCGTCGCCGCAGGCGTCGTTGTCGGCGAAGCGCTTCATCCGGTACGGGGCCAGTCCGCGCGGCCTGCAGGCGCTCATCCGCGCGGGGAAGGTGCGCGCCCTTGTCCAGGGACGTCTGAACGTCTCGGTCGAGGACATCCAGGCGCTCGCGCTCCCGGCGCTCCGGCACCGGTTGATCCTCAGCTTCGAAGGCGAGGCCGAAGGCGTGGACGCGGACGACCTGGTGCGCCAGGCGATCGAGGAGCTTGGCGCCGTCCCCACGCCGGCCGCCGGCGCGTAAGGCTGCCCGTGACGCCCACCGCTCCGGCCGGCACCGGTGCGCACGAGGCAAGCCTGTTCGACCCCGAGTTTCTCCAGCGGCTCGAGACGTTGAGCTTGATCACCCGGCGCCGGGTCCAGGGCCAGCAGCGCGGCGAGCGGCGCAGCGTCGCGAGAGGGCGGGGCATCGAGTTCGACGACTACCGCGCGTATCAGGCCGGCGACGACTACCGCTACATCGACTGGAACATCGTGTCCCGGCTCGACCGCATCTTCGTGAAGCTGTTCAGCGAGGAGGAGGACCTCGACGTCCAGCTCCTGCTCGACACGAGCGCGTCGATGGCGGTCGGGACGCCCAGCAAGCTCGCGCTCGGCAAGCGCGTCGCCGCCGCGATCGGGTACATCGGTCTCAGCAACCTCGATCGCGTCGGGGTAACTGCGTTCACCTCGGAGCGGGGTCCCAGCCTGGCACGTCTGCGCGGCCGCGGCCGTGCGTTCGACCTGCTGCGTTTCCTAGACGGGCTCACAGCCGACGGGAGGACCGACCTCGGCCAGACCATGCGCCGTCACCTGAAGGCAAGCCGCCACCGGGGATTGTTGATTGTCATCTCCGATCTGCTTGATCCTCACGGCTACGAGACCGGACTCCTGCACGCGCGACAACAGCGGTTCCAAACGTTCCTGATTCAGATCCTCGCAGACGAGGAGATCGCGCCGCCGCTCGCGGGCGACCTCAGGTTGGTGGACGTCGAAACCGGTCGCGCGGTCGAGATCACGGTCGACGCAGAAGCGCTGCGTGCCTACGCCGAGGCGCGCGACGCCTACTTCCTCGCCGTCGAGCGATTCTGCTTCCGCCACGGCATCGACTATGTCCGGACCGCGTCATCGGTGCCCGCGGATGCGCTCGTCCTCCGCTACCTGCGACAGGCGGGACTCGTTCGGTGAGCCTCGGCGCCCCGGCGGCGCTGTGGGGGCTTCTCGCGCTGCCGTTCCTGGTGCTGCTGTACCTGCTCCGCGTGCGGCGACGGGACCACCCGGTCAGCAGCATCCTGTTGTGGCAACGTTCGGTACCGACCCTCGCCGCGTACCGGCCGTCACGGCGCATTGAGCGCGGCTTGCTGCTCCTGCTCCAGCTGCTCGCGGTCGCGGCGATTGTCGCCGGGCTCGCGCGGCCGGCGCTGGTTGGCCGGAACGTCGCGGGGCGCGACGTCGTGTTCGTGCTCGACGGATCGCTCTCGATGCGGGCGCGGGACGTGTCGCCGACCCGGTTCGACCGGGCGCGCGGGGAGGCGCTCGCGCTCGTCGCCCGGCTGCAGCTGGGTCAGCGCGCCGCGGTTGTCCTGGCCGCGCCGCACCCGGTGGTGCTCGCGCCGATCACCGACGACTTCCGCGCGGTGGCTGCGGCCCTGCGCAACGCGGAGCCGTGGGACGCCGCCGGAGACGTCGCCGCAGCGGTGACCGTGGCGGCTGCGCAGCGGCCGGGGCCGAACGGGCAGATCGTCGTGTGGACCGACGCGGCACGCGGCCCGCTGCCCGCGGTCTCGGGCGTCACCTACCGCATCGTCGGGACGTCCGACGACAACGTGGCGATCACGGAGTTGCGCGTGCTTCGCGACGCCCCGACGCCCGAAGCGCTCGTCCGCGTCGACAACTACGGGAGCGCAGCCCGGCGCGTGCCGCTCGAAGTCCGCCTCGGAGAGACGCTGGTGTATCGCGCGACGCTGGAGCTGCAGGCCGGTGGCAGTCGGACTGCCGTGTTTCCCGTCGCCGGCGCGGGCGTGTTGCGCGCCCACCTTGCCGTCCGCGACATGCTGCCGGAGGACGATGATGCGACGGCGGTCCTCGCGCCGACGCCGCTGCCGTCGGTGCTGCTGGTCGGCCGCGGGAACCCCTCGCTCGAGCGCGTGCTCCGCCTCTTGCCGGTGGCGCGTGCCGTCGCGACCGAGACCGTCAACCCCGCGGCGTGGGCCGCTTTTGACGTCGTCATCCTCGACCGGGTGGACACTGGGCCGCTGCCTCCGGGGAACTACCTCGTCATCGGTTCGGTGCCGCCCAACCTGCCCGTCAGCGCGACTGGCGTCACGCCCCAGCCGGAGATCGCGACGTGGGACCGCGAAGACCCGGTCCTCCGGTTCGTGGACCTGCGCGACGTGCGCATCAACCGGGCCCTTACGTTGGTGCCCGAGGGCGGGCGTGTGCTCGCGGCTGGCCAAACGCCGCTGCTGTGGGAGTACGAGGGCCGGGGCGTGCGCGCGGTGTTGCTGGGGTTCGCGCTCGAGGACTCAGATCTACCGGCGCACGTGGCGTTTCCGATTCTCGTCCGCAACAGCTTGGCGTGGCTCGGCGGCGGCGTCGACGGCGCGACCGCCGGGGACGAGGTGCAGATTCCGGCCGGCAGCGCGGCCGCCGCGACGCTCGTTGCGCCGGATGGCCGGCGCTTCGACCTCCACCCCACCGACGGGGTCTTTGTGCTGCCGCCGCTGGTGCGCGCGGGTCTCTACCGGTTCTCGACGGCGGCGGGCGAGCGGACGTTCGCGGCTACGATCGGAGGGCGGGACGCGGGCGTGATCCATCCCGGGCGCGCACCGGCCGACGCTGAGTCGGCGCCGCCCGGGTCCCGGGCATCGGTGGTGCCCGGGAGCGTGCTGGTTCACGTGCCGCTCTGGCCGTGGCTGCTGACGGCCGCGGCTGCGGCGGTGCTCGGCGAGTGGGCGCTCGCGACGCGGCGCCGCGGGGGCGACGCATGACGCTGCCGATCGCGCTCCAGCATCCCTGGTGGCTCGCGCTGCTGCCGCTTGTGCTCGTGGTTTGGTGGCTGGGGCGGCGCCGCCTTGGACGTCGCTGGCGCATTGCGACGGCGTTGCGGGCCGCAACGCTCGCCCTGCTCATCCTGGCGCTTGCCGGGCCGACGATGACCGTGCCGTCGGCGGGCGTCCGCGTCGCGTTCGCGGTAGATCGGTCGGCGAGCATCACGCCGGACGAGCGCCGCGCGGAAGCCGCGTTTGTGACCGGCGCGCTGGCCCGCATGCACCCGGAGGACCAGGCCGGCGTCGTGACCTTTGCGGGTGCGCCGTTGTTGCAGTTTCCGGTTGCGCCGCACGCGGCGGTGGACGGCCTCGAGGCAGCGCCGCAGCCCGACGCCACCGACATCGGCGCGGCAGTCGACCTGGCGCGGCAGATCCTTCCGCGCGAAGGCGCACGGCGGATCGTGGTGCTGAGCGACGGGGCCGAGAACGTCGGTGACGCCGCGGCGGCCGCGCGCCGCGCGGCCGCCGATGGAATCGCCGTCGACGCCGTGCCGCTCGCCGGGGCCGCCCCCGCCGTGGTGCTCGTGGACGACGTGGTGGCGCCCGCCGAGGTGCACGTCGGGGAGGCGTACCAGGTCCGCGCGGTCCTGCGCGCGACGGTGCCGGCGGACGCCACGGTGACGTGGAGTCGGGATGGGACGCCGGTCGCCACCCGCCACGTGTCGCTCGCCCCCGGCGAGACCGCGGTGTCGTTCGACGACCGGGCGACGCGCGAGGCGCTCCTACGGTATCGCGTCGACGTCACAACATCGGCCGATTCGCTGCCGGGCAATAAGCACGGTGAGGCGCTGGTCGTGGTGCAGGGCGCGCCCCGCGTGCTGTTTGTCGCGAACGACCCGAGCGTGCTCCCGGACTGGTTGGCCAGGCAAGGGCTTCCGGTGGACGTGCGGACCCCGGACGGCGTGCCGACGCTGCCGACGGCCTTGGCGCCCTACGGCAGCGTCGTGCTGGACAACGTCGCGGCAGGCGATCTGAGCTCCGCGCAGCAGACGGCGCTCAAGACGTTTGTCGGTGCGTTCGGCGGCGGGTTGGTCGCGATCGGCGGTCCGCGGAGCTACGGCGTCGGCGGGTACGCCGGGACCCCGCTCGAGACGGCGCTCCCGGTCCGGATGGATGTGCGGCAGACCACTGCGCTTCCGACGGTGGCGGTCGTGTTGGTCATCGACACGTCGGGCAGCATGGAGGCGTTCGGTACGGAGCTTGCCAAGGTGGCGCTGGCCAAGGAGATCGCCTCGTCGGTCATCGACTTGCTGAGCGAGCACGATCAGGTCGGCGTGATCACATTCGACCAGACATTCCGCTGGCTCGTTCCGCCGACCGAAGCGCGCAGTCGCGATCGGATCCTGAACGAAGTCGCCCGGATCGAGGCGGGCGGCGGGACGCTGATGTACCCTCCGCTCGCGGCGGCCGGCAAGTTTCTCGAGACGTCTCCGGCCAAAGTCCGCCACATCATCGTGATGAGCGATGGTCTGACCGATCCCGGCGATTTTCACACGCTCGCGACGGCGTTCGCCCGCAAGAAGATCACGATCAGCACCGTCGCCATCGGCGGTGACGCCGATCTGGTGTTCATGCGCAACTTGGCCCGCTGGGCCGGCGGGAGATCTTACGTCGCGAAGGACCTGTACGCCATCCCGCAGATCTTCACGACCGAGGCGTTGATCGCCGTCCGATCCTACCTCGTCGAGGAACCGACACCGCTTGTCCGCGGCGGGCCGGCGCCGACCCTCGCCGGTCTTGCGATCCCGCCGGCGATCGCAGGATACGTGGCCACGGTCGCGAAGCCCGCGGCCGACGTTGCGTTGCAGGGCCCCAGGCGCGATCCCGTCCTCGCGACGTGGCGCTACGGGCTCGGGCGCACCGTTGCGTTCACGTCGGACGACGGCACGCGCTGGACGGCGCCGTGGACGGCATGGCCGCAGGCGGCGCGTTTCTGGTCGCAGGCGGTGCGGTGGACGATGCGCGACCCCGGCGGCGGGCTCTATGTGTCGCTCACGCGCGATCCTCGCGGGGCGACTGGCCAGGTGGCCGTGGACGCGCGGCGGCCGGACGGTGTGCCCTGGGACGGACTGCGCGTGGAGGCCGAATTGGACGCCCCGGGCAGCGCGGGCCACGTCATCGAGATGATGCAGACCGCGCCAGGTCGCTATGAGGCGTCGTGGCCCGCGGGGACGCCCGGGGTATACACGGTGACCGTCGCGGCACGGGATGCGCGCGGCCCCGTGGGCACGCGCGCGGCCGGGCTCGTCGTGCCGTACTCGCCGGAACTCCGCGAGCCAGGCGGGAACCCAGCGCTTCTGGCCCACCTCGCGGAGGCCACCGGGGGGATCCTGCTGCACGCGCCCGACGAGGCGTTCCGCCAGGGGCACGGCCGCGGGACAAGCGACGCCTGGCCCCCGGTCGCGGCACTGGCGGTGGCGGCGCTGCTCGCCGAGGTGACGATCCGCCGTGTGCCGGCGATCGCGGACCGTCTCGGCGGCGCTGCAGCCGCGGCGGCCGCGTTCGTGCGAGGCGAGCGTGCGGTGTCAGATCCGGTACGGCGCATCGAAGACGACGCCTACGAGAAGGCCGACCGCTGGGCCGCCGAGGAGGCGAAATTCGCCGAAGAGGAGCGCCTCCGTGCCGCGTCGATGGACCACGCGGCGAGGTTGTACATCGCCAGGCTGCGTGCCGGGCGTCGGCCGTGACCGCCCGTGGGACCGCGATCCGCTATGGCGACGGGCAGATCGTCAGCAGATCCTCTGGTTGTGTGAGCATATAGTCGGGACGATGGGCACGGAGGGCGTCCGCATCCACGGCGCCCCATAAGGCCCCGGCGGTGGCCGCGCCGGCGTCCCGGCCCGCAGCGACGTCGAACGGTGTGTCGCCCACCATGAGCGTTTCCGCAGCCGTCACGCCCAGCTGGCCCGCGGCCGCATGCACCGGCTCCGGGTCCGGCTTGTGGCGCCGGGTGTCCTCATCGACGATGACGGCAGAACACCACCGGGCCAAGTCGAACGCGTCCAGCGCCGCGCGCGTCGTCGCGCGGCGCTTGGAGGTGACGATCGCCATCGGGTACCCGCGGTCGGACAGCGCCTGGAGCGTCTGGGGCACGCCCGGAAACAGCCGGGCGTATCGGTCGTGGAGCGCCACGTACCGCTCTAGGTAGTCCTGCGACAGTTCCTCGTCGCGGTCCGGCGCGAGCGCGTGAAAGCGCTCGCGGATCGGCCGGGCCCACGCCCGAAGAATGAGCCCGCGGTCGATGTCGAGGCCGAGGTGGAATCGGCACGTCTCCTGGAACGCGGTGATGATCAGTTCCGCGCTGTCCAGGAGCGTGCCGTCGAGGTCGAACAGGATCGCGGCCGGACGGCGTGCCTCACCGCGTCCGCTCACGACGCCCACGCGTGCGCGGGCCGTCCGTCCCACATCGCCTGATAGAGCGACAGGAGAACGCTCGGGTCGAGCGGCCGCGGGTTGTTGGGCCGCGGGTACTGCTCGAGACACTCCGTCACCATTTCGGGGAGGCGTTCGCGCGCCAAACCGAGCGTCTTGAGCGCTTCCGGCATGCCGAGGTCGTGGCAGAGCGATTCGACCGCGCGCACCGCGTCGGCCCCATCCGTCCCGGCCGCCTCGCCGATTCGCCGCAGGCGCGCCGCGGCGGTCTCACGACTGTACGCCATGGCGTACGGGAGCGCGAGCGCGCATGAGAAGCCGTGCGGCAGGTGGAGCCGGTTCGCGATCGTGTAGGCGATCGAGTGGCCGAGCACCATGCCCGCGTTGAGAGACAGTCCGCCGAGGTACGCGGCCAGCACCATCCCCGCGCGGGCCTCGGCGTCGGTCCCGGCCGCGTAGGCACGCGGGAGCGAACGCACGATCAGCCCGATGCCCTGGACGGCGGAGAGATCCGTCAGCGCCGTGGCATTGGTGGAGAGGATTCCCTCAACGCAGTGGCTCAGGGCATCGAGGCCGGTGTGCGCGGTGACGGTCGGCGGCAGCGAGACGGTCAGGCGCGGATCGAGCAACGCGCCCGCGGCGAGGAGTTGAGGGTAGTTGTTGGCGAACGCCTTCCTCGAGCCCGATGTGACGACCGCATTCTGGCTGGCCTCCGCACCGGTGCCGGCGGTGGTCGGCACGAGGATCGTAGGCACCGACGGCCCGGCGAAGCGCTTGCGGCCGAAGTGCGTATAGTCAAGCACGCTCCCGGGGTTGCCGATGAGCGCGGCGGCGAGCTTCGCCACATCCATGACGCTTCCACCGCCCACTCCGACGATGAGAACCGGCGCGAGCTCGCGGGCGATCGCGGCGCCGCGGTCGGCGACTTCCACAGTAGGTTCCCCGGGGATCTCGGAGAAACGGTGCAGCGCGAACCCGGCCTCGCGGAGGCTTGCGATAACGTCGTCGGCCAGTCCGAGCTTGTCCACGACGGGGTCGGTCAGGACGAGGACCGGGCCGGAGGGAATGCCCAGCTCCCGCGCGCAGTCCGCCGCGTGTGCGGCGGCCCCCATACCGTACCAGAGACGGCTCGGCCCGCGGAACGGGCGGGCTTCGTCGTGCAGGGTGGAGCGCGCGGACATGACGCACCTCCGGATGTGCGGCGGGCGCGGCATTCGCACGGCCGCGAGTTGACCCACCGTCACCCGAGATGATACCATCGTGGCGGTTTCGCGCGCAATTTCACCGCCGGGAGCACAGCCACGCGAACGGCATCGGCGTGGAGCGGAATCGCTCAGGTATGCCGCCTTCCGGCGCCCTCCCAGACGTGATTCGGGTGTGCGGGCGGTTCCCGCCGCGCGCATCGCAGGGGTTCCCAACGTGGTGCGCGTCGACGCTGGGTCGGCCTCGGTCCACGCGCCGCATGTTAGCGCGGCTGGCCATCGTGGGCGTCTGATCGAGCCGGGGCGGTTGTGCCGCGACGCGGCGCCTCGGTCGCGCTGCCGCGGCGGGTTTCGACCGATGCGACCACGGGTAAGGAGGGAGAGGGTGCCGCACGCAGAGATTGGAGTATTTGGCGGGTCCGGCTTCTACTCGCTGCTCGAGGGCGCGCGGGAGCACACGGTGGACACTCCGTACGGGGAGCCGAGCGACGTGCTCACGCTCGGGGAGATCGCGGGACGCAGTGTCGTGTTTCTCCCGCGACACGGCAGGACCCATCGGTTGCCGCCCCACCGGATCAACTACCGTGCGAATGTTTGGGCGATGAAGTCGCTTGGCGTGGAATGGGTGTTGGGCCCGTGTGCCGCCGGGAGCCTGCAGGCGCACGTAAAGCCCGGGGAGTTCGTCATCTGCAGCCAGTTCGTGGATCGCACGTGGGGGCGCGCCGACACGTTCTACGATGGGCCGGTGGTGACGCACGTGTCCGCGGCGGACCCGTACTGCCCAACGCTACGGCGGTCGGCGGTGACGACCGCCCGCGAGCTTGGGATCTCGGTGCACGACGGCGGGACGATGGTCGTGATTCAGGGGCCGCGGTTCAGCACCCGATCGGAAAGCCGCTGGTTCCGCGCGCAGGGATGGGAGGTGATCAACATGACCAACTATCCCGAAGGGTACTTGGCCCGGGAGTTGGAGATGTGCTACGTGAACATCTCGTTGATCACCGATTACGACGTCGGCGTCGAGGACGACCCGACGGCACCGCCGGTGACGCATGAGGCCGTGATCAAGGTCATGCAGGGAAATATCGAACAGGTCCGACGGCTCCTGTTTGCGATGGTCGAGCGACTCCCCCGCACGCGGGTGTGTCCGTGCCAGACGGCGCTGGCGCACGCCCGGCCGGACTAGGGGGTGATCGGATGGCGGGGGTGGGGCGGGACGGCGTGGGACGGGCGTCCGGCATGATCGTCTTCGCGCTCGGCGTGCTCCTGCTGCTGGCGGTATTCTACCTGGCGTACCTGGAGCTGGTGGCGTCGGGCGCGCTCATGGGGTCGGTTCCGGGGCGGTCGACCGGGGACGCCGCACTCGCCGTTGCGAGCAAGGGGCTGTTCTTGTTCCTGCTCGGGTTCGTGGCGTCGGCGGTGGCGAACAAGGGGATCGCGCTCTACCAAGCCGCGACAGTCGTCCGCGAGGACGATTGAGCCGCATCGGTTGGGAGGGACGGTGATGGAACTCCAGATCGGAGCCCGCACGGAGGGAACCGTCACGGTCATCGACGTTGCGGGCGAAGTGGATCTCTACACGGCACCCCGGCTGGAGGAAGCGCTGGCCCGGGGGTCTGCGGGCGCGCCGCCGCTCGTCGTGGTGAACCTGTCGAAGACGACGTACATGGACAGCACCGCCCTGCGCGTGCTGACCGCGGCGTTGAAGCGGATCCGGGAACGCGAGGGCGCGCTGGCGCTCGTGTCGACGCAGCCGAAGATCGCGAAGCTCTTTTCGATCACCGGGCTGGACCAGGTGTTCCCGATCTGCGCCACCGAACCTGAGGCCATCGAGAAGGCGAGGACGCACGGGTCCGGCCGGCCGTAGGCGCGCTACTCGAACGGCAGCGTCGCTGAGGCGCCGCGGGCCCGGATCGATTTGCCGACCTGGGGCCGTCCGACGGGGGGAGGGTGATGCGGCTCGGCATCCGCGGTAAGATCGCGGGCGTCATCCTGATTTGCATGGTCCCGGTGTTGGTCCTCGGGGTCCTCCTCACCGTGGAGCAAGACCGAGCCCGGCGGAACGTTGTGCTTCGGACCCAGCAGGACGCCGCGCGCGCGCTCGCCTCGGACGTCTCGACGTTCATCGACAACACGGTGCACGCCGAGCTCGCCGCGGGATCGGCGGTGGAGAGCCAGCCGTATCCGGTGGTCGGCATCGTGCAGTTGCTGGCGTCGATCCGCGCCTACGACCCGTCCTTCCTCTGGCTCGGCCTAGTGCTGCCGGACGGCCATGTAGAGGCGGCCGACCCGTCCGGGGACCCCTACGCGAACGTCGTGACCCGCCGCGGGTTCGCCGCGGTGCTGGCGGGCGCGCCCTGGGCGACCGGCGCCGTGCGGGTCTCGGCCGGCCGTCCCGGGTTGGAAGTCGCCACCGGCATCACCGAGGCGCAGCATCTGGCCGCCGTCGTCGACGGCATCGTCGACCTGACGAGCGTGCGGCCGGTGTTGCCGACGGCGCTTGCGCCGGACATGGACGGTGTCATCGTCGACGATGCCGGCCGCATCGTCCTCGATCTGCGGCGGCCGGCGAGGTCGGCGCACTCGCTCGCGGCGCTCCCGGCCGTTCAGGCTGCGCTCCGCGGCGAGCCGCGGACGATCGAGGGGTACCAGGAGAACGGTGCCGGCGCGCGCGAGGTTGGCGCGGCGGTGCCGATCTCGAACCTACGATGGGCCGCGGTCGTCCTGGAACCGGAGACCTCGGCGCTGGAGCCGGTGCGCCGGGCCGCGCAGGAAGAACTGGAGTGGGTGTTCGCCGCGGTTGGGCTCGGGCTGTTTCTGGCGTGGGTGCTGGGGGCGGAGCTGAGTGCCCCGATCCTCGCGCTCGCGCGGGGTGCGCGCGCGATCGGACGCGGCGAGGTCGGCCACCGCGTGGGGCTTCGCCGCACCGACGAACTCGGGGAACTCGGGGCGGCGTTCGACGAGATGAGCGAACGGCTCACGCGGTCCCACGACGAGATGAACGCGCTCCAGGGCGTCAGCGACGCCGCGCTCTCGACGGTGCGGCTCGGCGAGTTGCTCGTCACGCTCGTGCAACAGATCGCCTCGGCGCTGCGCGCCGACGGCGGGACGGTGTGGTTCGTCGACGAGGCCACGGGCGACCTCGTCGTTCCGGCGGAGTCCGGCCAGGGCGCGGCAGGCGTGCGCCGGCTGCCGCGAGGCGAGGGGCTGGCCGGACGGGTCGCCGACGGCGGGCGCGCGCTCGTGCTCTCGGGCGAAGAGGCGTTTCGGGCGCTCGATCCCCGACTGCTCGCGCAGGGGGTGCGAGCCGCGGCGAGCGTGCCGCTGCGCGTGGGTGGGAAGGTCATTGGCGTCATGCAGATCGTGTCCCACGAAGCGCGCGAGTTCCGGGCCCAAGACGTGCGATTGATCGAAGCGTTCGCGGACCGCGTCGCCCTGGCCGTCGACAACGCGCGCGCCTACGAGCGCCAACAGGAGATCGCCGGGGTGATACAGCAGGCGCTGCTCCCGACGCCGAGCGTCCGCCTCCCCGGCCTCGCAGTCGCCGGACGATACGTCCCGAGCCGCGAGGTGGGCGGCGACTTCTACGCTGTTTTGGCGCTGGGGCAGGGACAGGTCGGTTTTGCGATCGCAGACGTCTCGGGCAAGGGGATTCGCGCCGCCACGCTCTCCGCGCGCACCCGCTACCTGCTTGAGGCGTTTGTGCTCGACGGGCGGCCGCCCGAAGCGGTGCTGGCACGGATGAATACCGTGCTTACGCAGGACGCGGCGTCGGATCTGTTCGTCAGTCTCTTCTACGGCGTGATCGACCCGGAGGCGGGGACGCTGCGCTGCACGAGCGCCGGGCACCCGGCGCCCTTGGTGCTGCGCGCCGGCGAGCCCGCCCCGGTCACGCTGGAGGCGCCCGGCTTGCTGCTCGGCGTCGAGACCCGAGCACACTATGCGGCGATCGAGACGCGCGTGGGTCCCGGCGATCTGATGGTGCTGTTCACCGACGGGATCACGGAGGCGCGGCGCGCGGACGGCGAGCAGTTTGGCGAACAGCGGCTCGCCGAGCACGTCGTGGAGCACCGTCACGCCCAACCAGAGGACATCGCCGACCGCGTTATGGACGCCGTGGCACGATGGAGCGGCGACGGCGCGAGGGACGACCAGGCGCTCGTGGTGGTCCGCGTGCTGCCGTGGGGCACGAACGTGCCTCCCCCACAGTGAACATGCAGCGCGACAGGTTGCCAGGGCTCCGGCGCGGCCCGGCATGCTGTTCGTAACATCTCGCGCCCGGCGTGGCGCGTCCGTTGACGCTCCAACGCACGTATGCTATAGTGAGCCCATTCTAAGCAGAAGCCATCCGCTTCTCACCTTACGACGCCAGCCCTCGGGTGCGGTTGCCGGTAAGGTCACCACAGAACGTACGCATGTGGAGGGGATGGCGTCGCCATCCTCTTCTGTGTTTGTACCGGCACGACGAGTATGGGATGCAAAGGGGGCTGAACACCCATCACACCCGTAGAGCGCGAGCGCGAGACGCGGATCAACAATCGCATCCGGGCCCGCGAGGTCCGGCTGATTGGAGCGAACGGCGAGCAGTTAGGTGTCTTGTCGCTGCAAGACGCCCTGGCGAAGTCTCAAGAGGCCGGGGTCGATCTCGTGGAGGTCGCGCCCACCGCGTCTCCGCCGGTCTGCCGCGTCATGGATTTCGGCAAGTACAAGTACGAGCAGGCCAAGCGCGAACGGTTGGCGCACAAGAAGTCCAAGACGTCGGAACTCAAGGGCATGCGGCTGAGCCCGAAGATCGGGGAACACGATCTGCAAGTCAAGACCCGGGCGGTCAGCGGGTTCCTTAAGGACGGCGACAAAGTTCGCGTGTCGATGTGGTTCCGTGGGCGCGAGATGGCGCACCCCCAGGTCGGGGAGCAGATTCTCCGCCGGATGGCCACGCAACTTGGCGAGGTCGCGGTCGTGGAGCGGCAGCCTCTGATGGAGGGTCGCAACATGATCATGATCCTCGCACCGAAGAAGACCTAGCACCACTCGCAGCGTCGGGCGCCGTCGGGCGTCGGGCGGGAGGGGGGACGAGATGCCGAAACTGAAGACACACGGGGGCGCGTCGAAGCGGATTCGCGTCACCGGCCGCGGCAAGCTGATACGCGGCCGTCAGTTGGGCGGGCACCTGATGGAGCACAAGCGGGGATCGCGAAAGCGGTCGCTCCGGCAGACACGGGAGATCGGAACGCAGGATGCGGCGCGGATCGAGCGGCTGCTCCCGTACAGGTAGCGCGTAGCTTGTGAGGAGGGGGGTCGTTCGATGGCACGCGTAAAGAGAGGGATGGCGGCCAGACACCGGCACCGCAAGGTGCTGAAGCTGGCCAAGGGATACTGGGGCAAGAAGAGCCGTTGGTTCAAGATGGCCAACCAGACGGTGCTGCGGGCGCTGGCGCAGGCCTACGCGCACCGGCGCGCGCGGAAGCGCGACTTCCGCCGTCTCTGGATCGCCCGGATCAACGCGGCGGCGAGAACCCACGGCACCTCGTACAGCCGCCTGATCTGCGGGTTGCGCCGCGCCGGCATCCAGGTGAACCGGAAGATCCTGGCCGATCTCGCGGTGCGGGACGGTCACGCGTTCGAGGCGCTCGTCAAACGGGCTCAAGTCGACAAGTAGCCGCGGACGTGCACGCGATGCGCGCGGAGGGCCCTCCCCAAACACGGGGAGGGCCTTGTGTATGCGCTCTCTGGCACGGTCGGGTGTCGTGATCACGAGCCGCGGCAATCCATTCATCCGCGATCTGCGCGCGCTGCTGCGTTCGCCGCACCGGGAGGCGGACCGCGTGGCCGTTGAGGGGTGGCGCGCGCTCGCCGCCGCCGCCTCGGCCGGTGCACGCTTCGAGGCCGTCGTCTACACGCCCGACGCCGCCGGCGATGCGCGTTACGCGCCGTTGCGCCGAGATCTGCAGGCGCTGGGCGCGCGCGAAGTACTCGTCGCGCGCGACGTGTTTGCCGCGGTGGCGCAGGTCGAGACGCCTCAGGGCGCGCTCGGGATCGCGCGGAGGCCCGCGCCGGCGTCCCCCTCCGAGCTGGACCGGCCGGACGCGCTGCTCGTCGTGCTCGACGCCGTCCAGGATCCCGGAAATGTGGGGGCGATTCTGCGTACCGCTGCGGCCGTCGGGGCGACGGGCGCGGTGACGGTCGGCGGCGCGGCGGATCCGTTCGGTGCGAAGGCGCTGCGGGCATCCGCGGGCACGGCGTTCCGCATGCCGCTCCTGCACGCGGCGACCGCCGCGACGGCCGCCGAGGAGCTGCGCCGGCGAGGCGTTCGGCTGCTGGTGGCGGCCCCGCGCGGCGGGCGGCTGGTCGCCGAGGCGTCGTTCGATCGGCCGCTGGCGATGATCTTCGGCAACGAAGGCGCGGGCGCCGACGCAGCGTGGTGGCGCGCCGGCGCCGAGGCCGTGCGCCTCCCGATCGCGGACGGTGTGGAGTCGCTCAACGTCGCCGCTGCGGCGGCGATTCTGCTCTACCGCGCCGCGGGTCTGTCCTAACGCACGCGCGTCCGGTGATCGTCTCCCTGTCCATCCTCCCAGGGTGACAGAATCACTGAGCAGTTCCGGGGTGACAAAATCATTGAACAGCTACCCGCCGCGGCTGAGTGCGTGACGCAGCCAGCGAGGCTGTGTTATACTGGGACCAACCTCAGAGGGCCATCCGCGACGGCGGTCGTTTCCTTCGGGGCCCCCAGAAACGTACGTGGCACGCAGGAGGGGCGCGGTGGAGATCACGTGGACGCCGGAGTGCTTCTGGCGCGTATTCGAGACCACGGGTTCCGTCTGGGCGTATCTGCTGTACCGACAGCTCACGACGCGGCATCCGCGTTGGATCGTGCCGATCCTGAACTGACCCGACGACGCCGGGTCGGCGGGCAATCGCAGCGAGTTGTTTTGCGATGACGGAGAGGGTGCGCGAGATCGCGGCGCCAAGGGAGGGCCGGTCACCGACTGCGAGCCGGCCCGCGTTCCTCGCCGCGCACGTTCACTCCCGAGCGGTGTGCTGACCGCGGCGGATCGCCGCCTGTAGGCAGACAGGGCGCCCGGCCCGTACCCCGGGGTGCATCGAGTGTCGTCCGCGGCCCTACGATCGCGGGCGGAAGAAGGGTGGGACCGCGGAAGCTGCACTTCCGTCCCTTGGACGGAGGTGCGTTTTTTTGTTGCCGAACCGGACGCGCCGCAGCGCGCCGGAGGAGGGCGCATGACGGAGTTGGACCGGATCCCGGAGATCGAGCGCGAGGCGCAGCAGGCGTGCAGGGACGCCACGACGGAGACGGCGCTGGAGGAAGTGCGCGTCCGATATCTCGGCCGCCAGGGCGTCATCGCCCAGGCGTTCCGGGCGCTCGGGCGCGCGTCCGCGGAGGACCGTCCCCGGCTCGGCCAGGTGCTGAACGCGCTGAAAGCCGCAGTCGAGGACGCCGTCCAGCGCCGCGCGGAGACGCTGGCGGCTGCGGGGCGACAGACACGGCTCGCGGACGAGCGGATCGATGTCACGCTGCCCGGGCGTCCGCTTGCGTCGGGCCGGACGCACGTGCTGTCGAGAGCGATGGAGGACGTCGCGCAGATCTTCCTCGGGCTCGGGTTCGAAGTCGTCGAGGGCCCCGAGGTCGAGCGCGACCACGACAACTTCGAGCGGCTGAACATGCCACCGTACCATCCTGCGCGCGACGCGCAAGACTCGTTCTACCTCGGGGGCGAGTGGCTGTTGCGCACGCACACGACGGTCGTGGACGTGCACGTCATGGACTGCCGCCGCCCACCGATGCGGGCGATCTCGTACGGGCACTGCTACCGGCGCGACCCGGTGGACGCGAGTCACTCGCCGATGTTTCAGCAGGTCGACGGGTTCATGGTCGGTGAGGGGGTGCGCTTCTCGGATCTCAAAGGCGTGCTGCTGCACTTCGCCCAGGCGTTCTTCGGACCGGAGACCCGCGCGCGGTTCGTGCCGTCGTACTTCCCGTTCACGGAGCCGAGCGCGGAGATGGCGATCTCCTGCGTGATCTGCGGCGGCCGGGGGTGCGCCGTGTGCAAGCGGTCCGGCTGGCTTGAGATCCTCGGCTGCGGGATGTTTCATCCCCGCGTCCTCGAGATGTCCAGGATCGATCCGCAACGCTACACCGCGTTCGCGTTCGGCATGGGCGTGGAGCGGCCCGCGATGCTCCGACACCGGATCGACGACATCCGGCTGTTCTACGAGAACGATCTCCGCTTTCTGCGGCAGGTTTGAGGGGAGCGCCGATGCGGGTACCGCTTGACTGGCTGCGGGAGTACGTGACGGTGGGTGTGGCGCCCGAAGTGCTTGCGGAGCGCCTTGCGGGGGTCGGGCTTCCGGCCGAGGAGATCGCGCACGTCGCCGACGACGTGGTGCTGGACCTCGAGGTGACGGCCAACCGTCCCGACTGCATGAGCGTGCTCGGGGTGGGCCGCGAGGTCGCGCTGCTGCTCGGCCACCCGCTGCGCTATCCCCACGGCTACCCCGACCCGCGGACGGAGGGGCGGCAAGGGGCGTCGCTGGCCCGTCCGCGCCGGCGGACCGGCCGAGCGGCCACATCCCCGCGCCGTGGGGCGGCCCCCATCGGGGCTGCCGCGGCCGCGGCGCGCGCGACGGCCGAGGATCGGGTGCGGGTCGACGTCGAGGACGCCGTGGGGTGCCCCCGGTTCACCGCCACGGTGATCGAGGGTGTTCGCGTCGGGCCGTCGCCCGCCTGGATGCAGCGCCGGCTCGAGGCCGCGGGCGTCCGCGCGATCAACAACATCGTGGACGTGACCAACTACGTGATGCTGGAGTCCGGTCAGCCGATGCATGCATTCGACTACGACGCCGTCGCCGGACACCGGCTCGTCGTGCGGCGTGCGCGGCCGGGCGAGACGCTGGAGACGCTCGACGGGGTCACACGGGCGCTCGACGACGAGATGCTAGTCGTCGCCGACGATCGGCGGTCGGTCTCGATCGCCGGCATCATCGGCGGCGCGGACACGGAGATCGGGCCGCGCACGACGACGGTCCTCCTCGAGGCCGCGTACTGGAATCCTCTCGTGATCGGGCGCGCCGCACGCCGGTTGGGCGTGCGCACAGAGGCTGGCGCACGGTTCGAACGGGGCGCTGATCCGAACGGGCCGCCGCGGGCGCAGATGCGGGCCGCGGTGCTTGTCGCTGAGACCTCCGGCGGACGGGTGCTCCCCGGCATGGTGGACGTGTATCCTCGACTGGTGACCCCGAAGACGATCCGTCTGCGACCCGACCGAGCGGTGTCGGTGCTGGGCGTTGAGATCGCTCCTCGTGAGATGGTCCGCATTCTCCGTGCGCTCGGATGCCGGGTGACGCCTGGCCGCGCGCTGACCGTGCAGGCTCCGACATTTCGGCCGGACGTGGTGGTGGAGGAAGACCTGATCGAAGAAGTCATCCGCGTGTACGGTTACGACCGCGTCCCACCCACGCTGCCCATCGGGGACACGACGCCCGGGAGCGTGGCGCCCGCGCTGGCGACCGACCGGCGCGTGCGCGACGTGTTGACACGCTGCGGCCTCGTCGAAGCGATGACGCTCACGCTGGTCCGCGCCGCGCCGGACGCCGACGATACCGAGCCGCTCGTCGCAATCGCGAATCCGTTGACCCAGGACCACAACGCGCTCCGCCGATCGCTGATCCCCGGGGCGCTGGCGGTGCTCGCCACCAACGCCGCGCGGCGGATCGCGGATGCGCAGGTGTTCGAACTCGGCCGTGTGTTCTTACCGGGCGCGGGCAGCGGTCCCGACGAGCGGCGCAGCCTGGCGATCGCCGCGACAGGCCGCTGGCGCGCCGGATGGAACGTGCCG
Source organism: bacterium (assembly GCA_035295165.1). Taxonomy (NCBI): domain Bacteria; species bacterium. The sequence continues at coordinate 68,585 of DATGJN010000117.1, read as the reverse complement.
GCGGATCAGGCGGTCGTGGACTTCTACCACCTTCGGTGGATCCTGGATGCGCTGTTGGCCGAGCTCGCGGTCCCGGCACACGAGGTGGCGGAGGTCCGTGAGTCCGCGGAGCGGCAGCGACCCGCTTCCGCTGGGAGCGGAGATCCGCCCTCGTTGAGCCGCGCGGGGTGGTGGCATCCCGGCCGCTCGGCGGAGGTCCGGATCGGCGACCGGCTCGTCGCACGATTCGGCGAGCTGCATCCGGATCTCGCCTCGCCGCACAAACTGCCGCACCGTGCGTATCTCGCGGAGATAGATCTCGAAGCGCTGTACGCGCTCGCCGGCGGTCGAGGAGGCGACGACCGCGTGAGCGACGAGATGCCCGTCCCGCCCGTGCCGCGATCGCTCGTGCCGGCTCGCACGTTCACCGGCCTGCCGCGCTACCCCGAAATCGAACGCGACCTCGCCGTGGTCCTGCCGGAGACGGTGCCCGCGGGCCGGGTCGAAGCGATCATTCGCGCGGCGGCCGGGCCGCTGCTCGAAGCGATCGACCTGTTCGACGTGTACACCGGCGCGCCGATCCCGCGGGACCACCGCAACCTTGCCTACCGGCTGCGGTTGCGGGCGCCCGACCGCACGCTGGTTGCCGAGGAGGCAGAGGAAATTATGCTACAGGTCCGAATAGCGCTACGCACGGAGGCCGGGGCCCAGCTCCGCGAGTGACGCGGACCCGGAGGGAGAGGCGGCCGGCGAGATGTCCCGGACCATTGTACTCAACTGGATCGACTGGGTGACGCTGGCGATCGTGCTGGTGTCGGTCCTGCGGGGGTCCCGCTACGGGGTATGGGGCGGGCTCGCCGATCTTGTCGCCCTGGTGGCCGCGTTCTTTGCCGCGTCCGCACTCTACGCCGACGCCGCCCGGGGTGTGGTGCAGTTCCTGCCGATGGTCCCGCTCCCGTGGGGAGCCTTGGGCTGTTTTCTTCTGATCTGGCTCGTGTGTTATTGGCCGACCTCCTTGCTGCTCCGGCTGGCCTTGGGCGGGCTGCCGTTCCCCGCGTCCGGGCTGGTCGGCGCGCTGCTGGGCGCCGTGCGAGGTCTGGTACTCGTCGCCGCGCTGCTCGCCGTGAGTCTGGCCGCGCCGTTTCGAGCCGTCGTGTCGGCCGACGCGTCCCGTTCGATGGTTGCGCCGTACCTGCTCACCGGAGGCGCCCGCGTCACGACCATGCTGCTTCCGGTGCTTCCTGTGCGCGTGCCGCGGATCGGGCCCGGCGGCGCGACGTTCTAGGTGCCGACGTCCCACAACCTGGAGCTGGCCAGAGTCTTCTCCGAGATCGCCGACTTTCTGGAGATCAAGCAGGAGTCGACGTTCCGCATCAACGCCTACCGACGGGCCGCGCGTGCGCTCGAGAGCCTCGGCGAGGACGTCGCCACGATCGCGCAGCGCGGTGACCTGCGCAAGGTCGGAGGGATCGGGGCGAAGCTGGCGGAGAAGATCGAGGAATACCTCAAGACCGGCGCCGTCGGGTACCACCAAGAGCTGCAGCGCGAGCTTCCGCGGGGGCTGTCGGAGCTGATGACGATCCCGGAGGTCGGCCCCAAGACCGCGCGTCTCTTGTTCGATCACCTCGGGATCGCCGACATGGACGCGCTCGAGCGCGCCGCCCTCGCCGGGCAGATCCGCGAGCTTCCCCGGATGGGCGCGAAGACCGAAGCGAACATCCTCCGCGGTATCGAACGCCGGCGTCGCCAGGGGACCCGCCATCCGCTCGGCGCCGTGCTGCCGTATGCGCACGCGATCGAGGATGCGCTTCGTCGCGCGCCCGGCGTGGAGGCGCTCGCCCTCGCCGGCAGCCTCCGACGCATGCGCGACACGATCGCGGACATCGATCTCGTCGTGGCCACGCGGGCGCCCGAGGCGGTGATGGACACCTTCGTGGGCCTGCCGCAGGTCGGAGAGGTTCTCTCGCGCGGGCCGACGCGCAGCAGCGTGATCCTCGGCCGACTGGGCGTGCAGTGCGACGTCCGGGCCGTGGAGCCCGACGCGTACGGCGCCGCGCTGCAGTATTTCACCGGGAGCAAGGACCACAACGTGCAACTTCGCGAGATGGGCGTGCGCCGGGGGCTCAAGATCAACGAGTACGGCGTGTTCACCCTCGCAGACGATCGGCGGATCGCGGGGCGCACCGAGGAGGAAGTCTACGGCGCGGTCGGGCTGCCGTGGGTGCCTCCCGAGATCCGCGAGGGGCAGGGCGAGCTTGAACTCGCACAGCGCGGCGCCTTGCCCGCGCTCGTCGCCCTCGAGGACATCCGCGGGGACCTGCACATGCATACGACGTGGAGCGACGGGCAGGATGCTGTCGAGGCGATGGCGCGGGCCGCCAAGGCCCGCGGGTACGCCTACGTGTGCGTCACCGATCACTCTCAGTCGCTCAAGTTCGCTGGCGGTGTGACCGTGGACGCGCTGCGGGAGCACGTCCGGACCGTCGCGGAGGTCAGCGAGCGGGTAGGCATCCGCGTCCTGATCGGTGCCGAGGTGGACATTCTCGCTGACGGATCGCTCGACTACCCGGACGACGTGCTCGCCTCGCTCGACCTGGTGATCGGGTCGGTGCACTCCCGGATGCAGATGACGCGCGAGGCGTTGACCCGGCGCGTCGTGCGCGCGCTGGAGCACCCGCACCTCGACGTGCTCGGTCATCCCACCGGCCGACTCGTGGGCGAGCGCGAGCCGATGGACCTCGACATGGAGGCGGTGGTGGACGTGGCGCACCAGACCGGGACGGTGCTGGAGATCAACGCCTCCCCTGAACGCCTCGACCTGCGTGACACGCACGTGCGCCTCGCGCGGGACCGCGGCGTGCTGTTCGAGATCGGCAGCGACGCCCACCGCAAGGAGCATTTCGCGCAGATCGAATACGGCGTCGGCACCGCGCGACGGGGATGGGTGGAGCCGAAAGACGTGATCAACGCCTGGCCGCTCGCGACGCTGCTCGACTTCTTGCGCGGATGACACATCGGCGCCGGCCGTCGGTCACGGTGCCGCCGGACATGCCGCCGCGCGCGTTTCGCCGGCTGCCGCGTGCGTTCTTCGCCCGGAGTACGCTCGCGGTGGCGCGTGACCTCGTCGGCTGTTACCTGGTGCACCAGTCGGTGGAGGGGCGGACCGCCGGACGCCTGGTGGAGGTGGAGGCGTACCTGGGCCCCCGGGATCCGGCGAGCCACGCGTACCGGCGCACCTCGCGCAGCGAAGTGATGTGGAGCCGGCCGGGAACCGCGTACGTGTACTTCAGCTACGGCAACCACGCCTGCGTGAACGTCGTGACCGAGCCCGAGGGGCGCGCCGGAGCCGTGCTCATCCGTGCGCTCGAGCCCATCGCGGGCTTGGACCTCATGCGCCGTCGGCGTGGGGTCGGCGACGCGCGGTTGCTTGCGAGCGGTCCGGGGCGGCTCACGCAGGCGCTCGGCATCACGCTCGCGGACAACCGCGCGGACCTCGTCGCCGGGCCGCTGTATCTGGCTCGGGGCCCGCGCCCGCCGGCCGTGGTCCGCACGCCGCGCATCGGCATCTCGGTGGCAACGGACGCGCGGCGGCGGTTCGTCGAGCGCGGATCGCCCTTTCTCTCGCGGCCGGTGCGCTGACGCGGCGCGCCGGCCGGTGCCGGCGTCGGCCACGTTTGGCGGGCGCCGGGGGCGATCGCGCGCCCACCGTGGATCGTGCGGGCGTGTACCGGCAGGCGGGCGTCTCGGCGGATTCGGCGTCGGGAGCCGCACAGGCTAGCTACGCGTCCGGGTGGGCGTGCAGGTGGGTGGGGTCTTCTTCGCATCACCGGAGTGAGCCGATCCATGGGCGCACCGCTGGGATCCGTGCGAAAGGGCGTCTTTGGCGCGGGGCCCACATACGCGGCGCACTCCGGGGACATCCCCGGTCGAGTCCGTGGAGTAATATGGTAGCATGCAGCCCGTGCGGATGCTGCTCGTGTTCGTGGACGGCGTTGGGCTGGGAGACCGCGACCCCGCGGCCAACCCCTTTGTGCGCGCGCACACGCCGACGCTCCACGCGCTGCTCGACGGTCCACTCGCCGGACGCGAGCGGGTGCGGACCGAGCGCGCGACCCTCGTGCCGCTTGACGCGCGGCTCGGAGTCGCCGGCCTCCCCCAGAGCGCGACGGGACAGACGGCGCTGCTCACCGGCGAGAACGCCCCCGCGCTGCTCGGGCGCCACGTCACCGCATATCCAACGCCGTCGCTGCGGAGCTTGCTGGCGTCCCGAGGACTCCTGGTCCGGCTTCGGGCGGCCGACGTGCCGGCCGCCCTCGCCAACGCCTACACCGATGGGTACTTCGCCGCGGTGACCGCCCGGCGGCTACGTCACGCGGCGATCACGCTCAACGCGATGCAGGCCGGGGTGCGACTTCGCGATCTCGACGACTTGCGCGCCGGGCGCGCCGTCTACCATGATCTCACGAACACGTGGCTACGCCGCCAGGGGATCGACGTCCCCGCGGTGGCCCCCGAGGAAGCGGGGCGCCGGCTGGGCGCGATCGCGGGGCAGCACCAGTTCACGCTGTTCGAGTTCTTCGAAACGGATCTCGCGGGGCACGGTCGCACCGGCGATCCCGTCGAGGTCATCGAGCGGCTCGACCGCATGTTGGGCGCGGCGCTCGCGGCCGTCGATGCGCGGGAGACCCTCGTCTTGCTGACGAGCGACCACGGCAACCTCGAGGACGCGCGGACCCGCGCGCACACCCTCAACCCGGTGCCGGCGCTGCTGGTGGGGGCCGGGCGGGACGCGCTCGCCCCCCGACTGCGGGCGATCACCGACGTCGCGCCGGCCTGCCTCGATCTGTGGCGATCCGGAGCGCTGGCCCCGTGACGCCCCGCGCCCTCCGCGTGCTCGGGTTCCCCGCCGTGCTGGAACGCTTGGCCGGTCGGTGCGTCTCCACCGTCGGGCGGGAACGGGCGCTCGCGCTCACGCCGTCGCCGTGGGTCGAGGAGGTGGAGCGGCGCCAGCAGGAGACGTCCGAGGCGCGCGCGCTGCTCGAGCAGGCGGGCGGCCTGCCGGTGCGGGGCGCCCGCGACATCCGGGCGTCGACGCACCGCGCGCAGATCGGCGGCGTGCTCACGCCGCGGGAACTGCTCGACATTCGAGACACCCTTGGCGTCGCGCGCACGCTCAAGGGGTTTCTCGCGTCGCGGGAGGCCGACGTGCCGGTCCTCGCCGAGATCGCCGACGGTATCGAGGTGTTTTCCGAGCTGGAAGGGGAGATCGCGGGTGCCCTCAACGACGAGGGGATCGTCGTGGACGGCGCGAGCCCCGACCTGGCCCGCATTCGGCGGGAGCGGCGCGCCAGCGAGGCGCGCCTCCGCGAACGGATGGAGCAGGTCCTGCGGACGCCCGCGATGGCCCGGATGCTGCAGGATCCCCTGATCACCATTCGCGACGACCGGTTCGTGGTGCCGGTGCGGGCCGAGTTTCGCGAGCAGTTTCCCGGGGTGGCGCACGACCAATCCGCGAGCGGCATGACCGTGTTCATGGAGCCGTTGGCCGCGGTTCCCCTCGGCAACCGGCTCCGTGAGCTGGCGGCGGAGGAACGGGAAGAGGTGGCGCGGATCCTCGCCGCGCTGAGCGCCGCGGTTGGTGCGGCGGGCGACCGGATCGTGGAGACGCTCATGGCGCTCGGGGAGCTGGATGTCGCGGCGGCCAAAGCGCACGTTGGCGCGGAGATGGGGGCGGCGGCGCCGCGGCTCAACGCGGCCGGGTGCGTGGATCTGCGCGAGGCCCGTCACCCGTTGTTGACCGGGACCGTGGTCCCGATCGACATTCGGCTCGGCGACGCGTTCCGCACGTTGGTCATCACCGGTCCCAATACCGGCGGCAAGACGGTCACGCTTCGAACGCTCGGACTGCTGACGCTGATGGCCGAAGCCGGGCTGCATGTGCCTGCCGCCCCCGAGAGCGATGTCGCGGTGTTCCCCCACGTGTACGCGGACATCGGTGATGAGCAGAGCGTGGAGCAGAATCTCTCGACGTTTTCGTCGCACCTCACGGCGATCGTGGAGATCCTCGAGGCGTTGCGCGGCACGCCGCCTGGCCCCGCGCGGGCGCTTGTGCTGCTGGACGAGGTGGGCGCCGGCACCGATCCGGCGGAGGGGGCTGCGCTTGCGCGTGCGCTGATCGAGACGCTGCACGCGGTCGGGGCGTGCACCGCTGTGACCACCCACTACAACGAGCTCAAGTCGCTCGCGTTCACCCATCCCGGGGTCGAGAACGCCTCGGTGGAGTTCGACGACGCGACGCTCCGGCCGACGTACCGGCTGCTGATCGGGACGCCGGGGCGCAGCAACGCGCTCGCGATCGCCAACCGCTTGGGGCTCGCCTCGGAGATCATCGAGCGGGCTAAAGGGTACCTGTCGCCGCACGCGACCGATCTGACCCGCGTGATCCAACGTGTCGAAGAGGAGCGAGACGCGCTCTTCCGCGAGCGCGAAACGCTTGTGCGGGAACGGGCCGACCTCGCGCGCGCCGAGGCGCGGGCGCGCGAGGAGGCACAACGCCTCGCCGCCGACCGCCGGCGCGTGCTCGAGCGCTTCCAGGCCGAACTCGCGGGGCTGCAGCGGCGCGCGGAAGGGGAGCTTCAGGTACTCCTCGCCGCGTTGCGCTCGAAGCCGACGCCGGAAGCGACGGCGCAGGTGCGTGCCCATCTGCGGGAGCTGCGGCAGCTCTCGGAGCGCTACGCGGTCGAGACCCGGGTCCCCGTGTCCGGCGCGCCCCCGCAAGATCTCCGGGTGGGAGATACCGTGCTGGTGACGTCGCTTGGGCAGCGGGGGGTCGTGCAGGTGCTTCCCGATGCGCGCGGGGAGGTGGAGGTTCAGGTCGGCGCGCTCAAAGTGCGCGTGTCCTCCGACGAGCTGCGCCGTGTGGACGACGGCCGCGCCGAGCGGGAAGCGCCGAACGCTGCGGACGCGGCTCGTGAGGGCCCCGGGCAGGGTCCCCTCGCGAAGGCGCTCTCCGTCCCGGCGTCGATTCACCTGCGCGGCAAGCGGACGGAGGAGGCGTTGGCGGAGCTGGACAAGTACCTCGACGACGCGGTGCTCGCCGGGCTGCCGCGGGCGACGATCATCCACGGGAAGGGCACCGGGACGCTGCGGCGCGCGGTCCACGAGTACCTCGCCCACCATCCGGAGGTCGTGTCGTTTCGGGTCGGCGCGGATGGCGAGGGTGGGACGGGGGCGACGATCGTGGAGTTCGCGGAACAATGATCGGACACGGCGCGCCGGGACACCGGCACGGTCACGAACCCGAGCGCGGCGGCGAGACGGCGCGCTCGGCGCGGGCGCTCGGGCTCGCCCTCGGGGTCACGCTGTCGTTGTTGCTGGTCGAGGCGGTGGGGGGCTGGGTCACGGGTAGCCTCGCGTTGCTGGCGGACGCGGGACATCTGCTCGTGGACGTCGGCGCCCTTGGGCTCGGGGTCGTGGGAAGTTGGGTGGCATCGCGCCCGGCGACGTCGCAGATGTCGTACGGCTATCGACGGGCCGAGATCCTCGCCGCGGTCACGAACGGTGTGGCGCTGTGGGTGATCGCCGCGGCGATCATCTACGAGGCGGTCCGCCGTCTCGGGGCGCCGCACCCTGTGGTCGCGCCGGCGATGCTGGTCGTCGCGGTGGTCGGGCTGGCCGGGAACCTCGCCAGCACCGCGCTCCTCGCCCGGTCTGGGGGCGAGAACTTGAACGTCCGGGCGGCGCTCGTGCACGTTCTCGGGGACGCCGCCGCGGCCGTCGGGACGATCGCCGCGAGCCTCGTGATCCTCACGACCGGCTGGACCGCTGCGGATGCGTGGGTGAGCTTCGGGATCGCCGGCCTGCTGCTTGTGGGATCCTGGGCGCCGGTGCGGGACGCCGTGGCGATCCTCATGGAGGCGACGCCGCGCGGGATCTCGATGCCGGCGGTCGAAGCCGCCATGCGCGCGGTCCCCGGCGTGCTCGAGATCCACGACCTCCACGTCTGGTCGCTTACCGCTGGCGTTCCCGCCGTAAGCGCGCACGTGCGCATCGCCAACCCGGCCGAGGGACACCACATCCTCATGGCGTTGTGCACGACGCTGCACGAGCGGTTTGGGCTCAGTCATACCACGATCCAGCTCGAGACGGAGGCCGTCGAGGCGCCTTGGCACACCGACTGTGCCCCCGAGGTACGCCCCCGCGCGACGGGGGGCGTGCCGCGGTGAGTCGTCCGCATCCGATCGGCCCGGGTAGCCCCTCGCTCGGGCCAATGGTATAATCACCGCCGTGACGACCCCCCCGCACGAGCAACTCGCGCGCCTCCGCCGGGGCGCCGTCGAGATCATCAGCGAGGACGCGTTGCTTGAGAAGCTCGAAGAGCGCCGGCCCCTGCGCGTCAAACTGGGGCTGGATCCCACGGCGCCCGACATCCACATCGGCAACGCGATTGTGCTGCAGAAGCTTCGGCAGTTCCAGGATCTCGGGCACGAGGCGATCCTCGTCATCGGCGACTTCACCGGGCTGATCGGCGACCCGTCCGGCAAGTCCGAGACCCGTCCGGCGCTGTCTCCGGAGGAGATCCAGCAGAACGCCAAGACGTATCGCGACCAGTACAGCCTGATCCTCGACCCGGCCCGGACGCGGGTCGTGTTCAACAGCGAATGGCTTCGGCCGATGACGTTCTACGATGTCATCAAGCTGGCCAGCCGTGCCACCGTGCACCGATTGCTCGAGCGCGACGATTTCGAGAAGCGCTTCCGGGAACACCTGCCGATCCACCTGCACGAACTCCTGTACCCGCTCTGCCAGGCGTACGACTCCGTCGCGATCCAGGCCGATGTGGAGCTCGGCGGGACGGATCAGAAATTCAACAACCTGATGGGTCGCGAGCTGCAGCGTGAGGTGGGGCAGGCGCCTCAAGTCGTCGTGTTGACGCCGTTGCTGCCCGGGCTCGACGGCGTGCAGAAGATGAGCAAGAGCCTCGGCAACGCGATCGGGATCACCGAGCCGGCCAACGCGATGTACGGCAAGGTCATGTCGCTCGCGGACCACCTGATGATTCCCTACTTCGAGTACTGCACGCTGGTGCCGCTCGAGGAGATCCGCGTGATCGAGGCCGCGCTGCGGAACAACACGCTGCATCCGCGCGACGCGAAACAACGGCTCGCCCGGGCGATCACGGCCCGGTATCACGGAGAAGCCGCCGCCCAGGCGGCCGAGGAGGAGTTCGCGCGCGTGTTCCGGGGGCGCGAGCTTCCGGAGGAGATCCCGGAGGTGACGCTGAGCCGGGCGCAGCTGCAGAAGACCGGGAAGCTGGTCGGCACCGACGCGGTGCGCCTGGAACACCTGCTCGTGGAACTCGGCGCCCGCGTCCCCGATTTTCCCAAGTCGAACAGCGAGGCGCGGCGCCTGCGAGATCAGGACGGCGTGAGGATCGACGACCTGCCGATCTCCGCCCACCTCGGCCCTGGCAATCCGGGCGCCGTCGAAGCCAGGGGCAACGTGGTGTTTGTGCACCTCCCGGACGACGCCGCGCGGACGGCCGTCGGTCCCGCAAGCGGCCGCCGGATTCAGGTGGGGCGTCGCCGCTTCGTGCGGGTCTGGCTCGACGCGTGAACCCCCCGGTCTCTGCGGCCGGCGCTTCCCTTTCGGCAATCGACCCCGCGGAACGTCGGCCGGACGCCGCCGACCGGGGCCCGCGCGCGCCGTGGGAGGACGTGCACCTCCCGCTCGGCGCCTACCGGTGGGGGCTGGTCGGCTGTGCGCTCCTCGGCGCGCTGCTTCGGGTCGCCAACCTCGCTCGTCCCTTCAACCGGCTCATGGCGTGGAACGAGGGGCACTATGCCATGATCGCGCTCAACTTCGACCGGTACGGCTTGTGGTCCCAGCACAACGAACTCGGGGTGGACCGGACGTTCTCGCCGGGCGTGCCGTGGATGATCTGGGCATCGTTCAGGCTGTTCGGGCCGACCGAGTGGGCGGCCCGGCTGCCGATGGTGGTGAGCGGCGTCGTGGCGATCATCCTCGTCGGGGTCCTGGTCCGCCGGGTCATGCGGAGCGAACAGGTCGCGCTGATCGCCGCTGCGTGCGTGGCGGTCGCGCCCGGCGCCGTCTACTTCGCGCAGAACGCGCAGTTGGATACGCCCAGCATCTGTTGCGGTCTCGCCGGTGCCGTGCTGATGCTCCGGTACCGCGATGAGCGCCGCTCGGGAGATCTCGTCGGCGCGGGGCTGTGGCTGCTGGTCGCCATCTGGTTCAAGTTCACCGCCGCCCTGCTGGTCCCGGTCTACCTGCTGTTCTGGTGGCCCGCGCGTCCCGCGCGGCCGGCGGCGGCGTTCGGCGTCGCCGCGGCATTCGTTGGGCTCACCGCGCTGCCGAGTGTGGCGTGGATGGCCGCAAACTGGCTGGCACACGACCCGGGCGGTGAGTTCTTCCACCGGGACTGGACGATCGGCGGGGTTGCCAAGGCGGTCACCGAGATTCCGCTCGCGGTCGAGGCGCATCTGTTCGTCCCGCTGTTTCTGTGCCTACTCGCCGGGATTGGCATCGCCGTGCGATGGCGCTCCCGGTTGGGATGGCTGTGGGTGTGGTGCGCGCCGTGGCTGCTCCAGTACGTAATCGCACCGTGGGACAGCCTCGCCAACCGGTACTACGATCTGCCAGCCCTCTACGTCCTCGTGGTGCTGCCGGCGCTCGTGCTCTGGCGCGCGCGGCTCGTGCGGTCACCGGGGCGGTCCTGGATCCCCCGGTCGGCGTGGGTGCCGCTCGCCGTCGTGCTCGGGCTCACGCTGGCGTACGATCTCTGGGATCCGATGGGCGATCGGATCGCTCGCGCCACGATGCCGCACGCCCCGGCGATCGACCCGGCGCCGTTCTACTCGGCCCGGATCGCGGCCCGACTCCCCGAAGGGCGGACGATCGTGGACACTCCGCAGACGATGTTCTACGCGGGCGGGGACCCGCGGTGGATCGACTACACCGGCGGCGACGTGCGTTGGAAGATTGACGGCGAGCACTACGACTACATTGTGATGAACGACTACGGCCACGGTCAGGAGCCGTACTACGTCATCGACGATGCGACGCGCGCGGACCTGGCCGCGCACGGGTACGTCCAGATCGGACCGGCCGTGTGGGCGCACGTGCGGACGCGCATCGCCGATCTCGGCGGCTACCGCGATCCCAACGTGCCCGATTGGGCGCCGCGGCCCGCGTGGCCCTCGCCTTCACTCCGGGCACGGTGGTAACGGCGCCGCCTCGCACGACGGTTGACGCTCTGTCGACCCCTCCATATACTATGGGAGCGGCGGGCCCTTAGCTCAGGTGGTTAGAGCGCACCCCTGATAAGGGTGAGGTCCGTGGTTCGAGTCCACGAGGGCCCACCATCTTGGTAGCGTGCACTACATACACTGCGGCTCCCATTCCCGGTACCACGGGAACCGTGAACGCGGCCACCGCGCCGACCACGTGAGGGACACTGAACACGGCGTGGCACAGCGTGGCGACAAGCGGTGCACATCCGATCATCCAAACCGGCCACACCAGCATGAGTAGACCGACTCTTCCCGCTGTCGCGAGCGTATGTCGCATGTCGTCGCCCTCCAATCGTCCTGGCGCGTTCGATCGTAGCGGGCGACGGTATCGACAACAATGAACCCGTTCACCACGCCATCGTGACGTGGATCACATGGAGGGCTGCGCGGTCCGGCGCAGGGCCGCGACCGGCGGGATCGCTTGGAGATCGCTCGCGACATCCCGCGTCACCGCTCGATACCGTTCCTAGTTCTGTGGACAACTGAGACAAGTGCAGGTGTCCACGACGTCAGCCGAACAGTGCTGCTGACGGTTCGCGTGCCGGGATCCCACCGGCAGCGGGCGAACTGATCACACACCGGGCCGGGTGTGCTGCCGGCGAGGATCGGGCCGCGTGAGGAATCGGGGAAAGCACGTGTGGTCGTTCTCGCGCCAGGTCGCACGGCGGGAAGCGGCGCTTACAGCGCGCGGTGCGGCCGGGCCCCGAACCCCTCGTTACGGGAAGGGTACGGTCCTCGGGTGTGCGAAAGATGGGCACGAGTTCGAAGAGGGGATCCGTTGATGAAGCTCGTGGCGATCGTATGCGCCGCAATGCTGTTTGCCGAAGTAGGAATCGGCGTCGCGCAGCAATCTGCACCGGCGGGCTTCCTCATCTTTCCCGGCCAGAGCATCGGTCCGCTCCACATCGGGATGGCCATCGCCGACGCGATCAAGGTGATGGGGATGCCCAAGAGTACCGAACCGTCCGGGCAGGGCGGGGTCGTCGTATTTCGATGGTACGACGCGAATCCGAGTGCGACCGCGCCGCAAGCCGGCGGACTGTATGTCGCCGCAGATTTCTCGGGCCAGATCCTCCGAGTGACCGCACACAATGATCCGCGGAGTGTCACGCCGAACGGGGTGCACGACGGCATGACGGAACCCCAAGTCAAAGCCGCCATGGGTGCGCCCACGAGCATCGAACCGATTGGCAAGACCGCCCACGATCTCGTCTACGCATCCGGGATCCGCTTCACGGTCGTGGACGACGCAAACATCGAGGGGTACCGGACCGTCACCGAAATCACCGTGTTCGCCCCGTAACCGTCAAATCGCGTAGCCGGCGCGCTGCGGCACCCCTCCTCAGACCGTAGCCTGGCCGCCGCGTTCTCGGTTCGACCCCATGGTGGGATGCGAGGAGAGCGTCAGGCCGTCGGTCGCAAACACCGGGGATCGATGCGGTCTGCTGCCGCCCGTGCGAATCTGCCCGCACCGCAGGTGGGTCGAGCGCACCCTGGACACGGGACACGGACGTATCGATCTGTTCGACGGAGGATCCGCGACAGTCGACGGGAAGTTTTCCCGCGAGCCGAACGCGCTCGGCCCAAGAAAGTGCATCCACGGGAGGTGTGAGATGCCTAAGTACCTCATCGAAGCGGCATACACATCACGAGGCGCCACCGGGATCGTGTCGGGCGGAGCCACCGCGCGCCGGAAGGCCGTGCACGAAATGATGCAAGGCCTCGGTGGATCCGTCGAGGCGTTGTACTATGGGATCGGCGGCGTGGAGGCCTACGTGATCGTGGATGCACCCGACAACGTGAGCATGGCGGCGGTGTCCTTGGCGGTTAGCAGTGCCGGCGGGGCCACCCTGCGGACCATCCCGCTCCTGACCGTGGACGAGATGGATGAGGCCGCCAAGAAAGTGGTCGTGTATCGCGCTCCCGGCGAATAGGAGACACTCGGCTCGGCCGCTCGCTTGCGTCTCCTGGGCGCCCGGTTACTTTGACAGCGTGAGCACCGCGGCACTTGCGCCGGGGAGGTCGAGTCGCGCCACCCCACCGGCGAACGCCACCGGTTCCGGCGGGTCCATGGTCAACGTCCCGTCTGCGGCCACGACGCTGCCGCCGAGGGTCACGCCTTCCGTGGCGTCGAGCGACGGACCGAGCAGGCGGATGAGGGACCCCGAACTGTCGGCGGCCGCGTCGATGACGCGGATCCGGACCGTCGCCACCTGGACGCCGAAGTTGACGACGGTGATCCGGGTCAGGCCGTCGGCGCCCCGGGTGGCGTACGCGGTCACGCGCGCGTTCGGGGCGACTTTCGTCGGGATGAACCGGCCCTGCGCGGCCACATGGAACAGCAGCAGCGCGTAATAGTTGGGCTGGACGTGGAACCGGTCCGCCTGTGCATCGGCGCGCGTCGGCGCACAGATCGGTGTATAGCCGCCGCACCGGTCGAGCGTCGCGTGCAGGTTGATGCCGATCACGCCGAGCTGGGCGATGCGGAACATGTAGTCCACCGTCCACAGGGCGCCGGCGACTGTGTCGCTGACGCCGTGCTTGCCCCCGCCGAATACGGAGTTGGTCTCGGTCAGACGGAGCGACTGGCCGACCTCCGTGACGGTCCGCACCCACCCCCCGATTTCCTCGACCTCCCGCGCCCGGAGCGCGGGCGAGACCAGATTGGAAATGCTCGCGTACGCGGGCGAATGGAGATCGGTGATCGGTGCCCCCAACGGGTAGTGATGCGATGTGGCGAACTCGATCTCGTTGTGTTCTGCCTCGGCGAGCTGCCGCAGGATCTCGACGCCGCCCGCCGTGCCGGCGATGCTCGGGCCGACCACCCGCGCGTTCGGCACGCGGCGCCGCACCGCCCGGAGGTACTCCTGCCACTCACGCAGGTACTCCGGCACGCCGTACGAGGATGGACGCAGGGCCCCGGCGTAGGTGCGGACGTACAGGTCGGGCTCGTTGCCGAACTCAAAGGCGTCCAGCGACCCGGCCCCGAGGAGCGTGGCCGTCGCCGCTTCGTCGGCCGCGGCCTCGGGATCGTAGTGGCCGAGGTCCAGGCCGAGCAACACCTTCCAGCCGGTTTGCCGAGTGAAGTCAAACATGCGCTGCAGATCGGCCGGGGTCACGGTCGACGTGGCGCCCTCAAAGACGCCGGCGGGTGTCCAGGCCGACTGGTCGAGCGTGTTGCCGCCAAATCGGGCGACGCCCGTGCCGAGATTGGCGAACAGTCGAATCAGTACCGGGCGATCCGCGGCGAACTCGTCATCGTCCAGGGCGGTCGTCTCGAAGCTCAAGCCGAGGAACTCGTCTGGCACCTCCGCGCCGAGCGGGATCCCGCTCACGAGCACCGAGATGTCGCCCCGTCCGCCGGCCTCCGACGGATCGCCCGTCGCGGGCGATGGGCTGCCGCTGAGACACACCACAAACACCACGGCGATCGCGGCCGCCAGGTATCGAAGCCTTCCGCTCGCACACATTGCGTTTCGCCCCCCGGTGGCCGGCCCGCCGCTCCGCCGGGGCCGGATCTGTTTCCGCGTGATCGGGTGGATCGCCGATCCAGATCGTACCATGCCGTCGGCCGGAACGGCACGGGCGGCGACAGGAAGTGTGGCGCCCGACAGGGTAACGGAACGCAGCGCGGGTTGCATCCCGGCCGCGTGAACGGGTGGCGACGAGGCGCGCGTGTGGATGTCACGCCTGGGGAGGACGTGAGTGCCGCGTCTGAGTGCTGACGCACCGGATCGTCACGCCGCGCGCCGCGACGTGAGCCGCGCGAAGCGTCGCGGAATGCAGGTGTCCGGCCGCTCGGTCCGCGTGCTTGCGCGGCTCACCGGCCGTCGCCGGCCGTCCAAGAACGCGCGCCCGGCCCGTAAGTGAGATCCGCGCCGCTACGTCGAGCCGAGCGCTCGTCCGGCCCCGCTAGTGAAAATCCCGGCTTCGGAGCATGGGCGGGCGGTGGTGGACCGACGGCGTCCACAGCGTCCGGGCGACAATGTGGACGACCTCGTGTTCTCGCTGGATCGTTCCCGAGACGCCGAGGAACACGGCGGTTTTAGCCAACGTCACGAACCGCTCGAAGACGCGTTCCCAGACGACGAGATTGACGAAGCCGGTCTCGTCCTCGAGCGTCATGAAGGTCACGCCCGACGCAGTACCGGGCGTCTGCCGGCAGATGACGAGCCCCGCGTACCGGACGGCGCGGCCGTTGGGGAGTGTGCCGACAGTGCGCGCGTCAGGTAGGCCTGCAGACCGAAGGTCTTCCCGGAGTGCTTCCAGAGGGTGTCCTCGGGTGCTGTGGGCGGCGACTCGATAGTCCCAGGCGATCTGCTCGCGGAGGCTCAGGGGGGTGAGCGCCGGCGCAGGTTCGGGCACGCTGATCGGCAGCGCGATTTCTCGCCGGCGCGCCAGGCCGTGCACCTCCCACAACGCCGCTCGACGGTTGTCGTCGAAGCGCTCGAATGCCCCCGCCTCCGCGAGGGCGGCGAGCGCACCCCGGTCGAGCCCGGCCCGCCGCACGCAGTCGTCGAGCGATGCGAACGGCGCCTCGTCGCGGACGCGTACCAGGCGCGTGCCGGCATCCTCGCCGAGCCCGTGGACGTAGCGCAGCCCCATGCGCACGGCCATTCCGCCGGCGCGCGCGCACGGTTCGAGCGTGCAGTCCCACGCACTCTGCCGGACGTCCACCGGCCGGACGACGATATCGTGGCGTTTGGCGTCCTCGACGATCGTGGCCGCGCTGTAGAAGCCCATCGGCTGCGCGTTGAGGAGCGCGCACGTAAACTCCGCGGGGAAGTGGCACTTGAGATACGCGGTCGCGTAGGCGATCAGGGCGAAGCTGGCGGCGTGCGAGTTGTGGATCACGAGATCGTTGGCGAGGAAGTTGTGGTCGCCTTCCACGTGCAGGTCGTACGTGTCCCGCATACCGAGCGGCTGGATCATCGTGACGCGGTCCCAATAAACGTCGGCAGTGGCGAGTTGGGGACGATCCGAGGATCGACGCTCGCGCCCAGCGCGGGCCACAGACCAGCGCAGTACATCACCGGGTTGCGCCTCGTGCAGACGCAAGCTGGTGGGGGGAGTGCGTTGCTGCCGGGCGTCGGGGCGTCGAGCGACCTCGCGGTCGACGATTTCTCTCACGCCCACCGGGACGACCTCGCGTGACGTCATCCCGTCCTGATGGATTCCATTGGTGGGCTTTGGAGCTGTGGCCCTGCGCGCGGCGGCGATGCGATCTCCCGGCCGCAGGGCACCGAGCGGAACCCATCCCTCCGGGGTCAGGATCGGATGCTCAATCGTGGCGGCGACGGATCGTCCGAGCGCCGTGACCACTCGAAAGACCGGTCGGGGCCCGCTCGATGTCACCCCTGTCACGCGGCGTTTGCGAAGACGGAGATTCGCGTCGCACGCGAGCGTGGTCCGCAACCGCACGCGTCCGTGCGCCACGTCTTTGATCATGACCCAGCGGCCCGTCGAGGCATCAAGGACCCAGGTCTCACCCACGCAACACTGCGGGAAGCCGTATTCCCCAAACCCGCAGATCTGCTTGAACACCCGCTCGGCGAACTCGGGCGCGATTCCCTTGGCCTGCATGCGCGAGATTAGCCGGTCGCGGTGGCGCTCGATGCGGCCGGTGCGGCGCCAGGCCGCCATGTCGCGACGCAGTTGGTCGGCCTCGCCCGGCGTGTAGTCTGCGGCGACGACCGCGAGCCGCATCACCTGTTCCTGAAAGAGGGGAACGCCGAGGGTCCCTTCGAGGACCGGGATGAGCGACGGATGAGGATACTCGACCTTCTCCTCGCCGTTCCGGCGGCGCAGATAGGGATGCACCATCCCTCCCGTGATCGGGCCCGGGCGCACGATGCTGATCTCGACGACCAGATCATGGAAGCTGCGCGGCCGCAGGCGCGGGAGCATCGCCATCTGGGCGCGGCTTTCGATCTGGAACACGCCGACCGTGTCGGCGCGGGATGCCATCGCAAACGTCGCCTGATCGTCCGCCGGGATCGTCGCCATGGAGTGCGCGACGCCCCGGTGGCCCCGGAGCAACTGGAACGCCAGGTCGAGATGTGTGAGCGCGCCGAGCCCAAGCAAATCCACCTTGAACAGCCCAAGGGTTTCGAGATCGTCCTTGTCCCATTGGATGACCGTCCGGTCGTCCATCGTGGCGTTCTCGATCGGGACGATCTCGTCCACCGGGTGATCGCCCAGCAAGAACCCACCGGGGTGGATCGACAGGTGGCGGGGGAGTCCCACCAGCTCGTTCGTGAGGCGCAGTAGGTGCCGGTGCGCCGGGGTCTCCGGATCCAGCCCCGCCGCCTGCAGCGTCTCCGGGGGGACCGCGCCGCCGTAGTCAAGGAGCCGGGCCAGGCGGTCGAGCCCGGTCTCCGGAATCCCCAGCGCCTTGCCGACGTCCCGCACGGCCGACCGCGGGCGGTAGCGGATGACGTTCGCGACCATCGCCGCGTGCGTGCGTCCGTATCGCGTGTAGACGAACTGGATGACCTCCTCGCGGCGATTGTGCTGGATGTCCAGATCTACGTCGGGCGGCTCGGCGCGCTCCCGGGAGAGGAAGCGCTCGAACAGCAGGTTCATCCGCACCGGATCCACCGCGGTGATCCCCAGACAGTAGCAGACGGCGGAGTTGGCGGCGGAGCCGCGTCCCTGACAGAGGATTCCTTCCCGGCGGCAAAACTGGACGATCTCCCACATCGTCAGGAAGTACCCTCCGTAGTCCAGCTCGGCGATCAGCGTCAGTTCCTTTTCGAGCTGCTGCGCGACGTCGGTCGGGACCGTGTCTGGATAGCGCTCCCGGGCGCCCTCGAACACGAGTCGGCGGAGCCAGGCTTCGGGGGTCGTGCCCACGGGGACCCGTTCCTCCGGATAGCGATAGCGGAGTTGATCGAGCGAGAAGACGCACCGTGCGGCGATCTCCTCGGTGCGGGCCACGGCGTCCGGATCGTCCTGGAACAGTGTTGCGAACGCGTACGGCGAGAGCACGGCGTGCTCGGCGTTGGGCTTAATCAGCCGCCCGGCGTCCGCGAGTTGGGTCCCGTGCCTGAGGCAGGTGAGGACATCCTGCAGCGGCCGGCGGGCGGGCGTGTGATAGAGGACCTCGACCGCGGCCGCGACGGGGAGGGCGTAGCGGGCGGCACGGTTGCGTACCCGCGCCTCCTGGCGAGGGTCGGTGCTCTGGCGGTGGCGGGTGACGAGTGCGTACACCGCGTCGCCGAACGCGTCCCGCACCGATCCGGCGACCGCGTCCGGGACGGACTCGCCAGCGAGCAGGCTCCGATCTCCGCCCCACAACGCGATGAGGCCGCGCGCATGCGCGCAGACCTCGGCCCAGGTGACGGTGCTGATGCCTTTGGGCGACCGGCGCCGCCCCAGCGTGAGCAGCCGGCAGAGGTTCGCGTAGCCGGTGCGGTCCTGCGCGAGGAGGACGGCCATCGAGCCGTCGGTGAGGGTGACCTCCGCGCCGGAGATCAGGCGGCATCCCGTCTCGCGTGCCGTCACGTGCGCGCGCACCACCCCGTACACGCCGTCGCGGTCCGTCAGCGCGATAGCCCGCAGGCCGAGGCGGTGCGCCTCGTCCACCAACTCCTCGGGGTGTGATGCGCCCTCCAAAAATGAGAACGCGCTCTTGCACCACAGCGGCGTGTACACGAGGTCACTCCACCTGGCCGTGCAGGAACCACCGCCGCCGCCGCCGATCGTGGTATACCCACAAGAGGTCGCCGCGCCTGGTCTGCGCAAAGTGGTAGGCGCGGTCCACCTCGCGGACCCACCAGCCGCCGGAGACGACGTAGGGACCGAGCAGGTCGTCCACCGCACCGTACGCCGTCCCGAGAATCAGCCATCCGTCGTGTTGCCGCGTCGTGGCCGTCGCGACCGGCACCGGATGCGTCCAGATGCGCCGGACGAGCGTCCGCTGCGGCACAAGGGTGGGGCGGGGGAGCGTGAGCGCGGCCACCGGCTCCCACGTGACGTGGGACTCGGGGAGGTGGCCGTCTCGAAGCCGCGCGCGGACCACCGCTTGCTCGCCGAGCTCGGCCCGGAGGCGGGCCAGCGCACGGTTGCCGGCGGCGAGATCGCGGTGCGGATGGACGCCAAAGAACCGGAGCTGCTCGTGGGTCGCGAGGACTGCCTCGGCCGTGAGTTCGATGTCGACGATCCCGGCTGCGGCCCGCTGCGCTTCCGCGGGCGCCTGGGAGAGCCGGACGGTCTCCAGGCGCAGTCGGACCAAATCCAGCACTTGAACGGAATCGAGCGTCGGGGCGGCCGGCCGGACATGGTCCGCCTGCCATCCGTGCCGGTCGAACTTGAGCCGGATCCCGAGCGCGGCGAGCGCCGCTCCCCGGGCGGCCAGGGTGGCCAGCATCGGGTCGAGCATCTGCTTGAACACGAAGAGGCATCGGGACAGATCGGTTTCCGGTGTGTCGAGTGTGCGCCGAGCGCGTACGGGGAGGGGCTCGGCGGACGGCCGCAACGCCGTCGACCGCGCACCGACCGCCTGATGCAACCGGTACGGCTCGACGCCGAACCGCTCGAGGAGTCCGGCCTCCGGCAACCGCACTAGGGCGCGCACGGTCGTCACGTCGAGCTTGGCGAGCGTATCCCGCAGCTCCGGGGCGAGCGCGAGACGGGCGAGCGGGACGTCCATCGCCGCCGTTCGTTCGTCGGCGGGATCGTGAAAGATCCGCGTGCCCTGGGAAATCTGCGCGACGGCGTAGGTGCCGAAGCGGGTGAACCCAATTACCACGGTCGCCTGCATCCCGGTCTCCTGGAGATCCGCGCGGATCGCATCGGCCCAGCGCTCCGGCGAGGGATAGAGGTGTTCGAGTCCGGTCAGGCCGACCCAGCACATCCCGGGTTCGTCCGCCGGTTCGATGTCCGGCGTGAACTTCCGGAGCCTGGCGATCAGGCGATCCTGTTCTTGCGCGATGTGGACGGGAGAGACACATCCCGTGTTGAGGGTTGGAGAAAGCGCTAGTGCGGCGGCAAACCGCATGCCGGGACGCACTCCTGCCCGGCGGGCGTGGTCGTTGACCCAGACAACCGGGCTCTGCGGTCGATCTTCCTCGAGGACGGCGGCGGGCGTCCCGCGCCACTCGGGGTGATCGCGGAGGAGGATCTGCATCGGAAACTCCGGGACGTTAACGCAGGCCAGCCGGTCCACGGCAGACTTCCTCGAACGTCCAGGGACCCCGACGCTTGTCCTTGACGATGCGCAGGGCGCACGTGAACGCGTCTGGTTCAAGACGCACGCGCGTCGTCGTGCCGTGCAACGCGATCAGCGATCCCAGCGATGCGGCGTCGGTGGATTTCTGCGTCACGAAGACGATCGCCGTGTGATGCTGTTGGGCCAGTCCCGCGAGCCGGGCGAGCGCGTGGGGCGGCAGCGTGTGGGATCCATGCAGATCCAGGATCAGCAGGCCGAAGGCCCCCGATCGCGTGAGCCGGTCGGCGCTGCGCGCCGCGGCGATCGCGTCGGGGATGCGCACCACCACCAGGGAGGCGAGATCCACGCCGCTCTCCGCGACGTCTGGGGGGAAGAAGGTCCGATCCACAGGAGTGATCCAGGCGGCGATCTCTCCTTGCTGTTGAGCGTCTAGCACCAACCGCGTTGCCATGGTGAGACCGGCCGTGGCTCCGAGCCCCGAGAACTCGCTCAACTGACCGGCCAGCGCGGCGAGCGTCGGCGCGCCGGGCGCGGCCGGCACGCTCGTGACTGGACGCCACGAGAGTCGGTTCAGCACATCACGCGCGGGGGTCGGCATAGTAGACGCACCGTCAGCATATATCGTACATATGTTCGGTATATAATTGCAAGTGGTTTTTGTGTTTTGAGGACGTCGCTCTAATAGACCAGCAATCCCATCCAGATTCCCAATGATTCAGAGAGGACTATTCCGGCTCAAAATTGAAAACCCGCGATCAAACCGTATCTAAACATATCTGCACGTATCTATAGATACTGTAACTTGGGAGGGAAATTCTAGGAACATTTCGGGCCCGCCCGCCGTAGCGTTGCGTAATAAGAAACTGCACGACGCAGTAGGCACGCCACGCCAAGGAGGGATACGGATGGCACGAAAGGCAGACCGACAGTCTCGTACACGTTCCGTCCGGCGGATCACCCGGCGTCAGCTTTTGACCGCCGCAGGAGCAGGTGTTGCAGGCGCGGCGCTCCTCCCGTTGGTGGCGCCCTGGAAGGCGGGGGCGGCCCCGGCGCAGATCAAGGGCAGTTCCCTGCGCATCCTCACCTGGAGCCACTTCGTCCCTGCCTACGACACCGCGTTCGACAAGTACGCGAACGACTGGGGCGTGGCGAACGACGTCACGGTGCGCGTGGACCACATCCCGATCGACCAGCTGCCCGCTCGAGTCGCTTCAGAACTCGCCGCGGGCGCCGGGCACGACATCTTCCAGCAGAACGGCGTCATCCAAACCACCCTGTACTATCAGCACATGGTCGACGTCTCCGACGTCTGCGAGAAACTCGGCGCTCAGGCCGGCGGCTGGATCCCGATGGCCAAGCAAGTGGGTTCCGTGAACGGCCACTGGTACGCGATGCCCGAGTTCTTCATTCCCCAGCCGATGCTGTGGCGCAGCGATCTCTTCAAGGAGTATGGCCTCGCGGGTCCCGACACATGGGATCATTGTCGCACGGCGGGGCGCATCGGGAAGTCCAAGGGACACCCCACGGGCATCCAGATCTCGCACTGCAACGACTCCAACCATGACTGGCGCGCGATCTTCTATGCCTTCGGGGTGAAGGAGGCGGACCCGTCGGGTAAAGAGGTGCTGTGGGACTCGAAAGAGCTCAGGGCGGCGATGCGGTTCGGGAAGGCGTTGTACGACGAGGCCATGACCCCGGAAGTGCTGTCGTGGGACAACGTCTCCGACAACCGGTATCTCGACTCCGGCGTGGCGATCTGGATCCACGACGCGATCTCGGCGATCCGGTCGATCCAGGACAGCAACCCCGACCTCTACGCCAAGGTCAACATCTCCGGCCCGTGGATCGAACCGATGGGGCCCGTGATGCGGGCGCCCGTCGTCGACCCGACGACGCTCGCGATCTGGTCGTTTTCCAAGAACCAGGCGGCGGCGAAGGCGTTCTTGGAGCAGTACGGCGGCGACGTGAAGTTCTCGCTCACCGCGAGCAAGGGCTACAACATGCCGTACCTCCAGAAGTGGTACACGAAGCCGATGCCGGCGCTGGGTGCCGATCCGAAGGTCGGCTACCTCCAGGAGTGGGGCAAGGCGGCGCTGTGGTTCGGGTACCCCGGCCCCGCGGCCGCGCCCGCGGCGGAGGTGTTGGCGACGTTCGTCGTACCGGATATGATGGCCCGCTACGTCCGCACCGGAGATCTGGAAGCCTCGGTCAAGTGGGGGGTCGGCCAGATCAAGGGCATCTACGCGAAGTACAAGTAGACCTCGGTCACATGGGGAGGGGTCCGAAGAGGACCCCTCCCCGGTGACGGTGCCTCCTCGATGGCACACGCCGACGTCGCGCTGACCGGCCCGCCGAAGATACGTCATCGCTCGTTTACGCGGGAGCGATTGCGGTTCGGCTATTCGCTTCTCGCACCGGCCATGCTGTACATGACGCTGCTGGTCGGGGTCCCGTTCTTCTTCTCGCTCTATCTCGCGCTCAGCGACGCGTCCGTCGGCAATCAGGTCGCCGGCTACGTCGGACTCGGCAACTTCTTCGCCATCTTCCAGGACGACACGTTTCGCCTGGCCCTCCGGAACACGCTCTCGTTCACGGTGATCGCCGCGATCTTCAAGATCGTCCTCGGCACGCTGATGGCGTTTCTCCTGCTCCAGGAGGTCCGTGGTCGGAAGCTCATCCGGTCGCTGGTGGTGCTTCCGTGGACGCTGCCGGTGGCGATCAGTGCGCTCGCCTGGAAGTGGATGTTCGATCCACAGTTCAGCGCGATCAACTACGTCGGCACGCACCTGCACCTCATCGGCGGCTGGCCGAACTGGCTCGGCGACCCCACGTTGGCGCGCGCGGCGGTGATCACGGTCAACGTGTGGCGCGGATTCCCGTTTGCGGCGATCGTGATCCTGGCGGGCTTTTCCGCGGTGCCGCCGGAACTGCTCGACGCGGGGAAGGTTGACGGGGCGAACTTCCTGCTCCGGTACCGGTACATCGTGCTGCCGGTCATCACGCCGATTCTGTTCGTCGGCCTGTTGTTCGACACGGTGTTCACCCTGTCCGACCTCAGCATCGTCTACCTCCTGACCGGCGGCGGGCCGGAGAACTTCACCGAGATCCTGCCCACCCGCGCGCTAGAGATCGGGATCCAGGCGGGAGCGCTCGGTCGCGGCGCGGCGATCGCGCTGGTACTGTTCCCGTTGCTGTTGCCCGTGGTGTACGTGTTGCTCCGCAACCTTCGGAGACAGGGTGGCGTATGAACGCGGTCGAGGTGCTGCAGCGGGAGCACGTGCTCGTCGAGGAGGGCGCCCGACGGGCCAGATCGCGGGAGATCCGGCGGCACGTGCTCGTGTACCTGGGGTTGCTGCCGTTTGTGCTGATCACCGTGTTCCCCGTGTTCTGGATGGCGATCACGGCGTTCAAGACCGATAACGATCTCGTCAACCCCACCGTGTTCCCGTTCTGGTTTCACCAGGCACCGACGCTGCAGCACTTCGCGTATCTGTTCCAGCACACGTACTACGGCGATTGGGTCTTCAACACGGGGGCGATCGCCGTGGGCGTCTCGCTCATCACGCTGCTCGTGGGCGTGCCGGGGGGCTATGCGCTGGCCCGCTTGCAGCTGCCCGGGGCCGAGAACATGGGCATCGCGATCTTCCTCGGGTATCTGATTCCGCCGATCCTGCTCTTCATCCCGTTGTCCCGGATCGTCGCGATCACGCACCTGATCGATACGAAGTGGGCGCTCATCCTCGTGTACCCGACGTTCACAATTCCGTACTGCACCTGGTTGCTGAGCGGGTTCTTCAAAACGATCCCGCACGAAATCGAGGAGGCGGCCCTGGTGGACGGTTGCGGCCGCCTCGGCGCCCTCATCCGCACCGTGCTCCCCGTGAGCCTCGCGGGGATCCTGACGGCGGTGATCTTTGCGTTCACGCTGACGATGCAGGACTTCCTCTACTCGCTCGTGTTCGTGTCCGTGTCGGACCAAAAGCCGGTCCCGCTCGGGGTCGCGACGGATCTCATCCGCGGCGACGTCTATTTCTGGGGGTCGTTGATGGCGGGCGCGCTGCTCGTGGGCGTGCCGGTGGCTATCCTCTACAGTTTTTTCATGGACCAGTTCATCTCCGGGATCACGAGCGCGGCGGTGAAGTCGTAGGTGGGCCCGGCTCGGGTGCTGCGCTTGGCGTCCCGGTTGATTCGTGCGCTCTCGCGACAGCCCGAGCGCTCCGCATCCAACACCGACGCGTCATGACGACCCGCGACCGGGCGGGAATCTCGGCGTAGCCACCAATGGCGCAGGTCATGCTCGGCGCGTCGACCCCCGGGGTCGCGGCCCGGTCCCACCGCGGTCCGACGATGTCCCGGCGGCGCCGCGAAATCGGTTTGGCATACCTGCTGCTCGCGCCGGCCCTGGTGCTGGTGTTCGGGGTCCTCGTCTACCCGCTCGGCTGGCAGGTCTGGACCAGCCTCACGGATTGGTTCGCCGGGAACACCGTCGTCAGGTTCGTCGGGGTGGCGAACTACGCGGCGTTGCTTCGCGACGCGGATTTCTGGCGCGCCGCGGTCAACACGGTTGGCTACATCGCGATCACGACCGTGCTGAAGCTCGCCGTCGGCATCGGGATCGCGGTGCTGCTCGCGCGGCCCTTCCCCGGCCGGGCGTTGGCGTTCGTCGCCGCGTTCCTCCCGTGGGCCTACCCGGCGGGCCCGGCGGAGATGGGGTGGTTCTGGTTCCTGATGCCACCCGTCCACGCCTCCTACGGGGAGTTCATGGCACGCCTGCACTTCGCCGTGGACGACGCCCTCGGCGTAGGGACGTGGGGGTTCCTGAGCGTGATTCTTCTCAACGTCTGGCGGGGCGGCTCCTTTGTCGGCATCTTTCTTCTGGCCGCTCGCAACGGGATTCCGGACCAGTTGTTCGAGTACGCTGCGCTCGAGGCTCGGAATGCGTGGCAGATGTTCTGGCGGGTGACAGTGCCCATCATGCGCCCCTTCCTCGCGCTGGCGGCGTTCCTGTCGCTGACGAGCGCGGTGGCCGATCTCAGCAACATCTGGATGCAGTCCGGCCTGCGCGAAGTCTACCCGATCGTCTGGACGCAGGCGATGCACCTCGCCCTCAACGGCGGGCGGTGGGCGCTCGCGTCCGCGGAAACCCTCGCGGTGCTGCCTGTCCTGCTCGCGGTGTTGCTGCTGTGCTTCCGTCTGTTCGAGCCGCTGGAAGAGGATCCGTCATGACGGCGCGGCGCCAGTTCAATCGGGTCGTCCAGGGCGCGCTGTTGCTGCTGCTCGTGGCGTACAGCATTTTCCCGATTTACATGGTCACGATCGAGTCTGTGAAGCCGGAAGAGGAAGATGTGTTCGGCAGCCCGCTGTACGTGGCGCACCCGACCCTCGACTGGTACCGGGGGCTGTTCGACGACGAGGAGTGGTTTGTCGCCGGAGGCGTGACCCGGCGCACGGTGCCGTTCGTGCTGTGGGCCGGCAACACGGCGCTCGTGTTCGGGACCGCCCTCGTGCTGATCCTGGCCACCAGCGTGGCGGCCGCGTACGGTCTCGCACGCCTCCGGCCCCCGGGGTGGCGGTGGTGGCGGCGCGCGCTGCTGGCGATGTTCCTCGTGCCGCAGACGCTGCTGTTCCTGCCGCTGTACCAAGTCGTGTTCCGAGTTCACCTCGACGACAACCTGCTTTCCCTCGTGCTGACGTATCCGATGCTGGCGATCCCGTTCTGCGTGTGGCTCCTCTCAGCGTGCTTCCAGCGGCTCGCGCCTGAGATCGAGGAGTCCGCGTACATCGAGGGCGCTGGCCGGCTGACGGCGTTTCTTCGGATCGTCCTGCCGATGACATGGCCGGTGCTCGTGGCGGCGGGGCTGTTCGCGCTCGGCGTGATGAGCAACGACTTCATGTTCGCCGGGGTGTTCCTGCCGAACCAGTGGCACCAGACGATCGCCGCGGGCATGTCCACGATGGACGTGAGCCTGGAAGACTTGACCGTCGTGGCGGGCGTGACCGCCGGCAGCCTGCCCGTGGTGCTGATCGCCGCGCTGCTGGCTGGCACCTATACGCGTGGCCTCACGGCCGCGATGCTCGAAGGGGCGTAGCCCCGTGCGACAGGGAGCCCCGCGCCCCGAACAGAACACTGGCGCACCGATCGTCGCTCGCCCAGGGGAGGGGTCCCCGACAAGGAGAGGGCATGCGTAGGGGTCGACGCACGATCGCCTCAGCGCTCCTGGTTGCGGGTCTGGTGCTCGTGCCGACCTCGCCAATGCCGCGCGGGCAGGCCCAGGAGTGCGCGAGCGTGATGGAGGCGCTGAGCGGCTCGAGCACCTACAACTTCACGCGGACCGTGCGGGCGGTGCAGGCCGCCGGGTTTACGGATGCGCTGACCCAACCCGGCGCGTTTACGATGTTCGCCCCCGACGAGCAGGCGTTCGACCGCATCCCTGCCTGGCAGGTCAACTACGCGATGAATCACAAGGGCCTGCTCACCAACCTTCTCAAGTACCATATCGTCAGCGGCGCCGCCATCTCCGCGACGCAACTTGGGCGCGTGCAGTCGCTCCAGACCCTGCTCGGCAAGATGCTGCCCGTGACCGTGCAGAACGGCACGATCGTGCTCGACGGCGTGGCGAAGGTGCTGAACTCCGGCACGACCTGTGCGAACGGCATCGTCTATGCGATCGACCGGGTCTTGAGGCCGTAGCGCTCGATCTTCCCTCTCCTCGACCGCCCGGTGCAGGCCCCCTGGGACCACCCCGACTGGTACGACCTCCACGACACGACGTGGACGGCGGGGCCGGAGCGCGAGCCCGAGCACTATCGGGAGTTCGTGCTCGCCCTTCCGCCGCTGGACCGGGACGACCATCTGATCGACGTCGGGACCGGCACGGGCAAGCTCGCCTGCCTGATCGCACGCGGCTATCCCCGGCTCGGCCGGGTGACCCTGATCGAACCGAACGTGTCCAAGCTCGAACGGGCGCGGGCCAGAGTGGCCGACCTGCTTCCCGCTGCACACATTCGCGCCCTCCCGGGTGCGCTCGGTGACGACCGCACCCTGCCCCGCGGCGAGGCGACGATCGTCACGGTCGGCAGCGTGCTCATGCCGGTCATGGAGCTCCGAGGAGGCACACTGGCCGCGGGGCTCGCGTGGCTCAGAGCGGCGGTGCGGGAGCTCGCGACGATGTTGGCGCCAGGCGCGTGGCTCTACGACCTCGAAACACTGGCGGCGGCATGGGCGCAGGGCGCGTTGACCGACCCGGTCCGGCGTCTGTCGATGGGCGAGCTCTGCGGCGAACTCTCCGCCGGCGACTTCGAGGCCGTCGAGTGCGCTTATCGTGTTCGGGACCGTGTCATCCTCCGGGCGAGGCGCCCGGGGCCCGGCTCCTAGATGCGCGGTGCGCCTTGCTGCTGCGGAGCCGAGCAGGGTATACTTGGATCTGGCATGATCCGCTCTCAGGCGGTTCGCCGGGCGGGGATGCCCGAGCCGTCGCTCCCAGGATCGCAGCCGGTCGCGCTGTAGCAGAGAGAGGCCGCAGATGACGAAACCACGACGTCCCACTGGGTCCCGGGCCACCTCCGGCCCTCGGCAGCGGGCGGGGGGGATGTCCCCCGCGACCTGGCGGATGCTGGGCCGGGCGTTCCTCCTCGCCGCCGTGGGCGGCGGCGTCCTCGCGCTGCTGGTGATCGGTGTCCTGGCCGGGGCGGCCGTCGCGATCAGCTCTCACCTGCCTCCGGTGGACGCCCTCTACGCGGCCCCGAACGAGGCGACCCGCATCTACGCCGCCGATGGCGAGTTGATCGCCAGTCTCTACCAGGAGAACCGCGACAGTATTCCTCTGTCCAGCGTACCCCGGACGCTCCAGCGGGCTGTTGTGGACACCGAGGACGCCGACTTCTATCACAACCGCGGGATCTCCATCCGCGGGATCCTGCGAGCCGGCGTGCGGAACGCCTTGGAGGGCGGCTACGCCGAGGGCGGCAGCACGATCACGCAGCAGCTGGCGCGGAATCTGTTCCTCACGCCCCAGAAGTCGCTGACCCGCAAGATCGCCGAGATGCTGCTGGCCGTGCAGATCGAGCGTCGGCTGACCAAGGACGAGATCCTCCAGCGGTACTTGAACCAGGTCTATCTCGGCGAAGGCGCCTACGGCGTCGAGACGGCCGCGGGCGTGTACTTCGGCGAGTCGGCGAGGACCCTGACGCTCGCGCAATCCGCGATGCTCGCCGGCTTGATCCGCGCGCCATCGTCGTACTCGCCGTACGAACATCCCGCCCGCGCGCACCAGCGCATGGCGGAGGTGCTGCAGCGCATGGTCGACGTGGGCGATCTGACCCCGGCGCAGATGCGCGCCGCGCTGGCCGCGCCGCTTGGGTTGGCGGCGAAGGGCAACGGCGGGCTGATCGGCATCCGCGCCCCGTACTTCGTCGCGTACATCCTACCGGGACTGCTTCAGCGCTACGGTGAGGACACGCTGTACAAGGGCGGGCTGCGCATCTTCACGACGCTCGACCTCACGATCCAGGCGCAGGCCACCGCAGCGCTCCGTCAGGGCATCGACGCCGCGCTGGCGCAGCACCTGAATGTGCACCAGGGCGCGGTCGTGGTGATGGACCCGCGCACCGGCGCGATCCGCGCGATGGTCGGCGGCTATGACTTTCGCACGAGCCAGTTCGACCGGGCGTGGCAGGCCCACCGCCAGCCTGGCTCGGCGTTCAAGCCGTTCACCTACACCGTCGCGGTGATGCGCGGCATCCCGCCGACGCGCCTGCTGCTCGACGCGCCGCTCGAGTTCCAGTTGCCGGACGGGAAGGTCTGGAAGCCGCAGGATTTCGACCACACCTGGCACGGGTGGATCACCGCGCGGTACGCGCTCGAGAACTCCATCAACGCCGCCACGATCCGGCTCGAGCAGCAACTGGGGCCGTCCTCGATCGTGGATCTCGCGCACCGAATGGGCATCCAGAGCGCGCTGTCGCCGACCCTCGCGTTGACGCTCGGTGCGTCCGACGTGACTCCGTTGGAGCTGGTGACGGCGTACGGCGTCTTCGCGGACAACGGTGTCCGCGCGGATCCGATGGCGGTCACCAAGGTGACGGACTGGGGGGGTAAGGTGCTGGAGGAGCACACGCCGCAGCGCACGGTCGTGCTCAGCCCTGAGGTCGCGTACGTGATGACGGACATGCTGAAGGGCAACGTCCTCCGGGGCACCGGCGTCGCGGCGAACATCGGAATCCCGCAGGCAGGAAAGACCGGCACCACCGATGACTATCGGGACGCCTGGTACATTGGATACACGCCGTACCTTGTCACCGGCGTGTGGGTGGGGAACGACGACAACTCGCCGATGAACAAGGTGACCGGGGGCAGCGTCCCGGCGGGTATCTGGGCGGTCCTGATGAAGCAGGTGACCGCGAAAATGCCGCACGACGACTGGACGGCACCGGACGGCGTGGTCCAGGAGACGGTGTGCGGCACGTCGGGGCTCCTCGCAGCGCCCGGGTGCCCGGATCCGCGGCCGGAGGTGTTCATCCGCGGCACGGAACCGGACGCGTCCACGGCCCCGAGCGGGACGTCCGGCGGCGGCACGGCCGTGACCGGGCAGCCGGTGCCGGCCAGCACGTCACAGGATGTGGGCGGACAACCGGCTCCGCGCTCGAGCTCGCCCTCGCCGGAAGCGACCCCTGGCCAGCCGGGCTCGGGACCGCCGCCGGCCGGTCAGCCCGCCTCTGCACCGGCAACGCCGCCAGGCGAACCTACGCTCGCGGGGACGGTGCCGGTCGCGGTGGGCAACCCGCGAGAAGGGAGTCAGGTCGACGTCCCGTTTCTCGTCCAGGGCGCGACACGGCCGAACGCGACGGTGCACATCACCGTGGAGAGTCAGACCGCGTTGCTACGGACGCAGGTGGTGGACGTCTACGTGCGCGCCGACGACAGCGGCGGGTTCGCGTACATGGTGACGCCGTGGTTCCGGCCCGCAGGGGCGACGTACGTGGTGACCGTGACCGCGTCCACCGGATCTCAGAGCGGGTCTGCGACGGTGCACGTGCAGGTGCGGTAGTCCGCGCGAAGCGGCCGGCCGCCCTGCGCCCGTCCGGATCCCGGCCGCGCGCTTGCGCGCCTGAGGGCCTCCGGCTTATAGTAAAAGGTACGCTCCGCGCGGCGGACGTGGGGTCCGCTCGGTCGCGGGGAGAGGGGGTTCGACGTGTCCGGACATTCCAAGTGGCACAATATCAAGATCAAGAAGTCCAAAGTGGACCAGCAGCGGGGCAAGTTGTTCAGCAAGCTGGCGCGCGAGATCATCATCGCCGCGAAAGACGGCGGCGGCGACCCCGGCGGCAACATGCGCCTCCGCGCGGCGATCGACCGCGCCCGCGAGGCGAGCATGCCGAACGACAATATCCAGCGCGCGATCGCCCGAGGCACCGGCGGTGCCGAGGGCGCGAACTACGAGGAGGTCACCTACGAGGGCATGGGGCCCGCGAGCGTCGCCGTGCTGGTCGAGGTGCAGACCGATAACCGGAACCGGACCGCGTCGGAGATCCGGAACATCCTGACCAAAGCCGGCGGCTCGATGGGGGCCTCGGTGGCGTGGATGTTCGACAAGAAGGGCGTGATCACGGTTCCGCGTTCGGCGGCCTCAGAGGACGAGATCCTGGGACGGGCGGTGGACGCCGGTGCGGAGGACGTGAAGACCGGCGAGGACGAGTACGAGATTACGACGGCGCCCGAGGATTTCGCCGCCGTGCGGAAGGCGCTCGAAGAGGCCGGATACAAGTTGAACTCGGCCGAGGTCACCATGATGCCGAAATCGACCGTCCCGCTCTCGGGCAAGGAGGCACAACAAGTGTTGCGCCTCATGGAGGCGCTCGAGGACCACGATGACGTGCAGCATGTGTACGCGAACTTCGACATTCCCGACGAGATTCTGCAACAGGTTGGCTAATCTGGGAGGCGCGTATGGGGGTTCGTGAGGGTGTGCAGGCGGGGTTTCAGTTGATCTGGAACACCGTCCAGAAGAACGTCGAGGCGATGCCCGAGGCCGGGATGGAGTTCACGCCGGCCGGGCTGGACACGCGTTCGTTTCGGGCGATTGCCGTCCACATGGCGAACGCCACCACGACCTTCGGCCAGAACATCGGCAAGGACGTGTGGGAGCGCGCCATCCCGTATCCGATGGACGCGCCGATGTCGAAATCGCAGGTTCTTGCCGCGATGCGCGAAGCCGGGCAGCGGTTTCTGGCTGGGGTGGCCCGTCTCACGGACGAAGAGGCCAACCGCGTCGTCCGCACGCCGTGGGGGATGGAGATGCCGCAGGGGATCGTCGTCCAGGGCGGGGTCACGCACATGTTCTACCACAACGGTCAGCTGTCGATTTACCTCCGGATGCAGGGCGTGAAACCCCTGTTCCTGGCTCGCTAGCCTCGACGGCCCGCCTCCGGGCGGAGGAGAGTTGGGGCCAATGGCGAACATTGGTTCGTTGTTGATCGAGACGCAGCAGCGGCCCATGCCGAGTCGGAGCAGTGTTCATGCGGATTCTTGGGATCGACCCGGGACTGCGGTTGACCGGGTATGGTCTCGTCGAAGTGACGGGGGCCAGGGTCGCGTTCGTGGAGGCCGGCGTGATCCGCACCAGCCTTCGCGCCACGCTCCCGATCCGACTTCACGAGTTGCACGTGGGCGTACACGAGATTCTCGCGGCCGGCCGGCCGGCCGCGATCGCCCTTGAGGATGTCTTTGCCCATCCCGGCTTTCCCAGAACGGCCATCATCATGGGGCATGTCTGCGGGGTGATCGGGCTCGCGGCGGCCCAGGCCCGGGTGCCGGTGGACACGATCGCGCCGGCCGCGGTGAAGCGGGCCATGGTCGCGTCCGGTCAGGCCGACAAGCGCCAGATCCAGCGGATGGTGCGCATCTTGTTGAACCTCGCTGAGGAGCCGGGTTCGCACGCGGCGGACGCGCTGGCACTCGCCCTCGTTGCAGCCTCCCGGCGGGGGGCCGCGCTGCAGATCGGCGCCGGCGCCCGGGCGCCGGCGTGATCGCGTTTTTGCGCGGGCGCGTCATCCGCCACGCCGACGACATGCTGGTGATCGAGTGTGGCGGCGTCGGGTACGAGGTGCGGCTGCCGGGGTTTCTCCGGGACCTCCTGCGGGGGGAGCCGGGCCGGATCCGCGAAGCCGAACTTGAACTGCACATCTCCTATCATGTGTCGACGAACCAGCCCAGGCCGCTGCTCGTTGGGTTTCTTCGAGAGATCGAGCAGGAGTTCTTTGAGCGGTTCATCACCGTCGACGGGTTGGGGCCGACGAAGGCGATGAAAGCGATCGTGCACCCGGTCGAGCAGGTCGCGGACGCGATCGAGCGCAAAGACGTGGCGTTTCTGCGCCGGCTGCCGGGGATCGGCGCGCGCACCGCGGAGAAGATCGTGGCCTCCCTCCACGGCAAG
Organism: bacterium; assembly: GCA_035295165.1. Classification (NCBI taxonomy): domain Bacteria; species bacterium. The sequence goes on along the minus strand of DATGJN010000117.1, from coordinate 35,691 downwards.
ATGGGCAAGTACGCGCTGCTCCGGTCCGAGACACCGGTACCGCCGGAGGTCGCGGCGGAGGACTTCCGCGCGGAGGTGATCGAGGTGCTGACCGGACAGTTGGGGCACCGCGGCGCGGAGGCCCGGCGGATGGTGGAGGACGCCTTCCGGCGGAACCCCGCGATCGCGTCCGCAGAAGATCTGTTCCAGGAAGTGTACCGCGCCGAGCGGGGAGCGCCCGCGTGACCCGCGAGCGGCTCGTCGGCGGCATGTCCGACCCGCGGCCGGGGCCCGCGCCCGCGGCGGGGCCCGCGCCCAGCGGGGTCGAGGACGAGCAGCTCATCCGCAGCCTGCGTCCGAAGCGACTCGACGAGTGTATCGGGCAGACCCGCGTCACCAGCGCGCTCAAGATCAGCCTGCAGGCCGCGCGCGAGCGCGGCGAGGCGCTCGATCACGTGCTCCTGCACGGGCCGCCGGGGCTCGGCAAGACGACGTTCGCAAACGTGGTCGCCGCCGAGATGGGGACGAGCATCGTGACCACGTCGGGGCCGGCCCTCGAGCGCGGCGGGGATCTGATGGGGATCCTCACCAACCTCAGCAAGGGCGACGTGCTCTTCATCGATGAGATCCACCGCCTGCCGCGCACGGTGGAGGAGTTCCTCTACCCGGCGATGGAGGACTTCTGCGTCAACTTCGTCATCGAGAAGGGCGCGCACGCGCGGACGCTGCGGTACACGCTGCGGCCGTTCACGCTCGTCGGGGCCACGACCCGGGCCGGCCTGCTGTCGTCCCCGCTCAGGGAGCGGTTCGGGATCACGCAGCATCTCGACTTCTACCCCGTCGACGAGCTGACGCTGGTCGTGCGGCGCTCGGCTTCGATCCTCGGGGTGTCGATCACGGACGACGGCGCCGCGGAGATCGCGCGACGCGCCCGGGGCACCCCGCGGATCGCGAACCGGCTGCTGCGCCGCGTGCGTGACTTCGCGCAGGTTCGCGCGGACGGCGCGATCACGGTGGAGGTCGCGCGCGATGGCCTCGAGTTCGAGGGCGTGGATCCGCTCGGGCTCGACGTGCAGGATCGGGAGCTGCTGCGCACGGTGATCGAGGTGTACGGCGGCGGGCCGGTCGGGGTCGAGGCGCTCGCCGCGACGCTCAACGAGGAGGTGGACAGCCTCGTCGAGATGGTCGAGCCGTTCCTGTTGAAGATCGGGTTCCTGACCCGCACCCAATCCGGGCGTCGTGTGACCGCCCAGGCCTGCGACCACCTGGGTCTGGCCGTGCCGGATCGGGGCGGGCGCGGGCAGGGGACGCTGTTCTCGTAGCCATGCCGCAGATCGGCCGATTCCTGATTACCATGGGCGTGCTGCTGATCATTCTGGGCGGACTCGTCCTCGTGCTGGGCGGGCTGCCGAGGCTGCCGGGGGACATCTACGTGCAGCGCCGGGGCTTCTCGTTGTACGTGCCGGTGGTCGGGAGCTTGCTGTTGAGCATCGTGCTCACGATTCTGCTGAACCTGTTCTTCGCGCGGCGATGATCCGCCCCGTGCTGCTGGTCGCGGCGGTGGCGGCGCTTGCGGGAGCGTGGCCGAGCGCCCCCGCGCCTGCCGGCGCCACCGAGCCGCTGATCGTGCGCGTGGGCATCCAGGTCGATCGCCCCGCGCTACACCTCGCGGCCGACGGGCCCGTGCAGGCCGTGCAACCGGACACGGGGGCCGTTGCCACGCTGCCCGGCGCCCCGTGGACCGTGCAGGCGACCGCAGAGGGGCTCGGCATGGCTGGTACCGTGTTCGGTGCGGTCGTGCGTCTCTCGGCGCAAAGCGGCACGATGCGGGTCGAGGGTCGGTTGTATCGGGGCACGATCGAAGTGCACCGGACACCCGCCGGCCGCGTCACCGCGATCGACGAGCTGCCGCTCGAGCAGTACCTGTACGGCGTCATTAAGGGCGAGATCGACCCGCACTGGCCGTCCGAGGCGGTGAAGGCGCAGGCCGTCGCGGCGCGGACGCTCGCCGTCGAACGCATCGAGGAGGCCCACGCGGCGGTCACCGGGTACGATCTCGCGGCCACCACCGATGCGCAAGTCTACCTCGGCGTGGCGGGGGAGGATCCGGCCGCAATCGAGGCGGTGGACGCGACGCGCGGGTTGCTGGTGACCTACGACGGGCGGCCGATCTTTGCCGCCTACCACTCCAACTCCGGAGGGCACACCGAGGACAGTGAAAACGTCTGGGGCACCGCGTACCCCTACCTCCGGGGCGTGGCCGATCCCTACGCGATGAGCGCGCCGGGGGTGTCTTGGACCGCGGCGGTGCCGCTCGGCACGCTCGCCGCCTCGCTCACGCGCGGCGGCGTCCCGGTGTCATCGCTCGACGGGGTGGAGCCGGGGCGGGTGACGCCGTGGGGACGAGCGATCACGGTCCGCGTGCTCGGCGACGGCGGGACGGCTCAGGAGATCTCGGCCAACCGCTTCCGGCTGTTGGTCGGCGCCGGCGTCGTCAAGAGCACGATGTTCACGGCGTCGCGACGCGGCGCGGACGCCGTCTTCAACGGGCGCGGGTCCGGGCACGGCGTGGGGCTCGACCAGTGGGGCGCTCGTGCGATGGCGGCCCAGGGATCGACGTTCCAGCAGATCCTTCAGTTCTACTATACGGGCGTGTCGATCGGGCAGGTCTACTGACGGGTTCGCGTCACCGCTCCGACCGCGAGACGGACGGCGCCGGCGTGGGTTCGGCGCGTTGTACGCGCGGGCGCGGCGCGGCCTCGGGACGGCGTGGGGCCGGCGCCCTCGTGCGCCAGGAGCCAGCGCTTGCGATCGAGGCCGCCGGCGTAGCCGGTGAGCGTTCCGTTGGCGCCGATCACGCGGTGGCACGGGACGACGATGGCCACCGGGTTCAGCGACACCGCGCGCCCCACCGCCCGGCTCGCGGCGGGGATCCCAAGCCGCCTGGCGAGCGCGCCGTACGTCAGTGTCTGCCCCGCCGGGATCCTCCGCAGCGCCGACCAGACGCGTCGTTGGAACGGCGTGCCGCCCGTGTCGACCGGGACGTCGTCAATGGCGCGGTGCGTTCCGGCGAGATACGCGCGGACGCGGCGGCTGAGTCCCGCCGGGTTGCGCGTCGGGTGCAGCCGGATCTCGCCGTACCGCGCCCGCAGGAGCCGCCGCATCCGCCGCTCGTACCCGCTATAGTCGAGCGCGCACAGGCGCGCGCCGTCGGAGACGACGAGAATGGTTCCGATCGCCGAGTCGATGCGATCGATCAGCAGGTTCATGTGGGCTCCTCCTCCCGGTGACCGCGGCCGTATCCTTCAGCCACAGGTGCATGACCGCGTAGGCGCGCCACGGCCGCCATGCAGCGGCGATGTCCGAAACCCGTGCCGGCGTCACCCGCACCGTCGGGCTGGCCATCGCGCGCAGGACGCCGAGGTCCGTGGCAGGAAAGGCGTCAGGCTGATGCAGCGCCCGCATCGCAATGTACTGCGCCGTCCACTCGCCGATGCCCGGTACGCGGCGCAACCGGTCGACCGTCGCGTCCAGGCCGTCGGTCGGCTGGAGCAGGTCCGCGTCTGCCACGGCGGCCGCGGCCAGCGCAGCGACCGCTGCCGCGCGCGCGCGGGGCAGGCCGATCGGCGTCAGATCGGCGCCGGCGAGCGCGTCGGGCCGCGGAAACAACACGCGGAGGTCGGCGGCTGTGCGCGGCGTTTCTTCCGCGGGAAGCCTCTCCCCGTACGCGGCGGCCAGCCGGCCGGCGAGCGTCGTTGCGGCCGCGACGCTGATTTGCTGGCCGAGAATCGCGCGGACCGCGAGCTCGAAACCGTCCCAGGCGCCCGGGACGCGGAGGCCGGGCCGGGCCGCGATGCACGTGGCGAGCCGGGGGTCGTGCCGGAGATACGCCTCGATCGCGGTGATGTCGGCGTCCAGGTCAAAGAGCCGCCGGAGGCGCCCGACGATCGCGCCGAGCGCCGTGACGCGCGTCACGCGAATCGTCGCGAGGAGGTGCGACTCGCGGTCGGCCGGGCGTACCTCGATGATCCCCCTGGCGTCGTCGACCGAGATGGCGCGACGATAGTCGTCCTCGCCCACGGCTTCGACGCCGGGAATGGCCCGCGGCCTCAGGAACGATAGCATCGCCGCCCAGTTGTACGGCGCGCGGAACGGGAGCTTCAGCGTGATCCCGCACGCGCGGGACGCCGCGGCGGGAGCGGCCCGTCTGAGTTCACGCGGCGCCCGCCCGTACGTCCGGCGCATCGCGTCGTTGAACCGGCGCACGCTGCCGAACCCCGACGCGTAGGCGACGTCCGCCATCGACATCGCGGTGTCGCCGATCAACTGCTTGGCGAAGAGGATGCGGTGCGCCTGAGCGACCGTGATCGGCGACGCGCCGAGGTGCTTGTCGAACAACCGTCGCAGTTGACGCGCGGTGATGCCGAGGCGCCCTGCGAGCGCCTCGACGCCGCTGTCCTCAAGCGTGCTCTCGGCGATCAAGTCCAAGGCGTGCGAGACCGTGCGCTCGGTGCCGCCCCATCCCGCGACGCCGGGGGCGAGTTCGGGCCGGCACCGCAGGCAGGGACGGAAGCCGGCCTGGTGCGCCGCCGCCGCGCTCGGCAGGAACAGGCAATGTTCGATCTTCGGCGGGCGCGCCGGGCAGATCGACCGGCAGTAGATCCCGGTCGTCAGGACCGCCGTGTAGAAGCGTCCGTCGAACCGCGCGTCGCGCGCCCGGATCGCTCGGTAGCATGCGTCCCGGTCAAGGTCCATGACCCTAGTATAGCGCCGGCATCATCAATTTCTGGCCGTTTTCGGACATGATAGTCCGGCCCATGAGGTCCGAAAACGGCCAGACGACTCCCGGCGGCTCCCGTTAGCGTGGGCGCATGAGCCGGAGCCCAGGTTGCGGCGGTGGCCCGGCGCGGCGCGCACGGTTCGATCTCGGCGACGGCGCGGCGCTTCTCGTCACGACGATCTGGGGGGTGAACTTCGCGTTCGTGAAAGCCACGCTCATGCAGTTCGACGTCCGCGCGTTCACGTTTCTTCGGTTCGTCGGCATGGTCGCGCTGGCCTGGATCGTGCTCGCGTCGGCACGGCGGATGCGGCGAGGGTCGCAGGGGGGTGTCGCGCCGTCACGCGCCGACCTCGGGCGCCTCGTCATCGCCGGCGTTGTCGGGCACGGCGCGTATCAGCTGCTGTTCGTCTTTGGCCTTCAGTCCACCACCGCGTTCTCCACGGCGCTGCTGCTCAACACCACGCCGGCGTTCACGTCGCTGTTGCTCTGGGGGCTCCGCCTGGAGGCGGTCGCGACCGTGCAGTGGGCGGCGACGGCGGTGTCATTTCTCGGCGTGCTCGTGTTTGTCTACGACAAACTCCGCGTCGGATTGGCGTCCGCGGGGATGGGGGATCTGTTGAGCGTGCTCGCGGCGCTGTGCTTTGCGGTCTACAACGTGGTCAACAAACCGCTGCTCTCCCGCTACCCCGCCACGGCGCTGACGACCTACACGCTCACGATCGGCGCGGTGCCGTTGCTGGCGGTCTCGCTGCCGGGTGTGGTCGTGCAGGACTGGGGCCGGGTGTCCGGCCTCGGCTGGGCCGGCCTGCTGTGGTCGGTGGTCGTCCCGGTGTACGTAGCGTGGACGCTCTGGACGTGGGTCTCGTCTCGCCTCGGCGTCGCGCGCACCGCCACGTTCATCTACGTGGTACCGATTGTCAGCGCGATGGCGTCGTGGGTGCTGCTCGGAGAGCGGTTTGGAGCGCTCAAAGTGGCGGGCGCCCTGATGGTTCTCGGCGGTCTCGTCATCGCCCGCGCGAGCGCGCCTGCGGCGGTCCCGCCTCGGGATCCCGGACCCGCGCCGCGTGCCGTGCGGGCCGCCGTCTCCGCCGCGTCCGACGGTTCGGGCGGCGGCTGATCAGCGACTGTCGCGGCCGGCCGATGTGCGCGCCCACGGCCGCGGGGACGGCAGCGGCGTGAGCACGCGCTCCAGTTCTGTCCGCAGCGGCTCGAACTTCGGCGGGAGCGACAGCGACTCGCCGAGATGCTCCGGGCTTTCGTCGGTGGCGAACCCGGGTCCGAGCGTCGCGATCTCGAACAGAACCCCGCTTGGCTCGCGGAAGTAGATCGAGCGGAAGTAGAAGCGATCGATGACCGGCGTGACGTGGGCGCCGGCTCGCGCGAGGCGCTCCCGCCACGCCGCGTGCTCGGCCATCTCACACGACCAGGCGACGTGGTGGACCGTGCCCGCGCCCGCCACGCCGCGGCCGGGCGCTGGGTCGTATGCGTACAGTCCGCCGCGGCGCGGCCCGCGGATCTCGAACTGCCCGCGTGCGATCGGCGCGAACCCCAGCGTGTCCTCGAGGAACGGCTGGCTGCGTTCCGGGTTGACGGCGTACGCGCGCACGCCGTCGAATCCCCGGAGCGCGACCGCCGCCGGGATCTCCGGGTGCGCGCCCGTAAGCGGCGCGTCGCCGACCTCGGAGATGCGCAGTTCCAGGCCCAGGCCCTCGGGATCCTCGAACCGGACGCCGCCGGCCTCCCGCGCCGTCTCGACGCCCGCGTCGCGGAGCCGCGACGCCCAGAACTCGAGCGCGTCGCCGGACCCCACGCGCCAGGCGATCCGATGCACCATCCCGGCGCCGGCCCGCCCGCGCGGGGTGCCCGGGTACTCGAAGAACGTCAGGTCGGCCCCCGGGCTACCGGCCTCGTCGGCGTAGAACAAATGGTACACGGTCGGATCGTCCTGATTCACCGTCTTCTTGACCAGACGCAACCCGAGCACGCCCGTGTAGAATTCCACGTTGCGTCTCGCGTCGGCCGTCACGGCGGTGATGTGATGGATCCCGTCGAGCCGCATCGCGAACCTCCACAGCTCATCGTTCGAGCACTCGAACCCGGGTGCGCCCGGAACTACGCCCCGCCGGCGGGTTTCATTCCCGCGCCCGCCGGCTGCCGCGCCGGAGGCGGTCGACGAGGTCGATGAACCGCCGAGCAGCGGCGGAATGCTCGTCTCGTCGAGACGCGAGATGAATCGGCGCCCGCAGTCGCGGCCGGGCCCCGATGCGCCGGTAGACGACACCGTCCATGCGCTGGCGACGGAGTGACGCGGGGACGATTGAGACCCCGAGCCCGGCGGCCACGAGATTGAGCGTGGACACGATCAGCGGCGCCTCTTGACCGATGTTCGGGCTGAAGCCCGCGCGGCGACACGCCGAGATGATCGCGTCGTGGAGACCTGGTCCGCTCGGCCGACGATACAGGATGAAAGTCTCCGCGGCGAGCGCTCGGAGCGGCAGCGCCGCCTCGTCGCGGTCGGCCGCGCGCGCCAGACGGTGCGCCGTCGGCAGCGCGACGATCATGGCTTCGTCGAGGAGCGCTCGCACGACCAAATCCGGCGCGTCCGCGATCGGGGAGCGGATGAACGCCGCGTCGACGCGGCCGCTGCGCAGGTCCTGCACGAGATCGGCGGTCCCGTTCTCCTCCAGCGTCAACGACACATCCGGGCACGCCTCGCGAAACGCGCGAATGACGCGCGGCACAAACGGATTGAACGGCGCGGAACTGGTGAAGCCGACAGCGACACGACCGCGCAGGCCCGCCGCGGTCTGCCGGACGGCGGCAGCCGCGCGATCGACGAGCGCGAGAATCGCGCGTGCGTCGGCGAGGAGGGCATGGCCGGCGTCCGTCAGTTCGACCCCTCGCGGCTGTCGATGAAACAGCTGCGCGCCAAGGTCCCGCTCGAGCGCCCGGATCTGCTGGCTGAGCGGAGGTTGCTGGATCCCGAGCCGCGCCGCGGCGCGGGTGACGTGCCGCTCCTCGGCGACGGCGATGAAATAGCGCAGATGTCGCAGCTCCACAGATCAATATATATCATATATGATAACCAGGCGTTCCATATATTGGACATGATCCGCTCTGGAGCGCTAGGGTGGGGGTATCGCGGTCCGGTGAGGAGGCTGTCGACATGAGCACGCTCGCATCGAGCCCAGAGATGGCGGCTCGCGTCTACGCGACCATGGCGCAACGGCTGGCGGTGGTGCGCCGACGGTTGGGGCGCCCGCTGACGCTCGCGGACAAGATTCTGCTCGGCCACCTCGACGATCCGGCCGGGCAGGACGTGGTGCCCGGCGAAAGCTACCTGCGACTCCGGCCGGATCGCGTCGTCCTGCAGGACGTGCTCGGGCAGACCGCGATGCTCCAGTTCATGCAAACTCGGCGCACCGCCGTCGCAGTGCCCACCACGATCCACTGCGACCACCTGATCCAGGCGAGGGTGGAGGGGCAGGCCGACCTGCGCGCCTCCGTGGACGAGAACCGGGAGGTCTATGACTTTCTGCGGTCGGCGGCCGCCCGGTACGGGGCCGGCTTCTGGGGCCCCGGCGCCGGCATCATCCACCAGGTGGTGCTCGAGCACTACGCCTTCCCGGGCGAACTCATCATCGGCACCGATTCACACACGCCGAACGCGGGCGGCCTTGGGGCGTGCGCGGTCGGGGTCGGCGGCGCGGACGCGGTCGAAGTGATGGCCGGGCTTCCCTGGGAGGTGCTCTGCCCGAGGCACATCGCCGTGTACCTGACCGGCAGGCTGCGCGGATGGGCGGCGCCGAAAGACGTCATCCTGTGCGTTGCGGACCGACTCACAGTCGCCGGAGCCACGAACGCGATCGTCGAGTACATCGGCCCCGGTGCGGGGACGATCAGCGCCACTGGCAAGGCCACGATCGCGAACATGGGAGCCGAGCTCGGAGCGACCACCTCGATGTTCCCGCACGACGACCGGATGGTCAGGTACCTGCGGGCCACGGACCGGGGCGATCTGGTGCCGCTGGCCGAACGCTACCGCGATCTCCTGGTGCCGGACGCCGAGGTGGAGGCGGCCCCGGAGCGGTACTACGATCGCGTCATCGCGCTCGACTTGTCTCGGCTGGAGCCGCACGTCGTCGGTCCGCACACGCCGGACCGCGCGCGTCCGATCTCCGCGCTCGCCGCCGAAGTGCACGACCCGCGCAACGGCTTCATCGACCGCGTTTCGGCCGCGCTGATCGGCAGCTGCACAAACTCCTCGTACGAGGACCTGAGTCGAGCGGCGGACGTGGCCGCGCAGGCGCGCGCCCACGGGATCGCGGCATCGGTGCCGTTCTTCGTCACGCCGGGCTCCGAGCAGGTCCGCGCGACCACGGAGCGTGACGGACAGATGCGCGTGCTTCGGGACGTCGGCGCCGTCGTGCTCGCGAACGCGTGCGGCCCGTGCATCGGGCAGTGGCGGAGGGCCGACGCGGGGGCGGGGGCCCCGAACACGATCGTGACCTCGTACAACCGCAACTTCCCGCGACGCAACGACGGGCACGCCGCGACGATGAACTTCATCGGTAGCCCGGAGCTCGTGACCGCGATCGCGCTGGCGGGCCGCTTGTCGTTCAACCCGCTCACCGATCCGCTGATCGGTGCCGATGGCCGCCCCTTCATGCTGGCCGCTCCCGCGGTGGCGCCCGAGGTGCCGCCGCGCCGATTCGAACTCGGCCGCACCGTCTACGTGGCGCCGCCCGACGACGGAGGCGGCGTGGCGCTCGAGGTGGACCCAGGCAGCGAACGGCTGCAGGTGATGGCACCGTGGCCGGCGTGGGACGGCCGGGACTTCACGGACCTGCCGGTGCTGATCAAGACGAAAGGCAAGACCACGACGGATCACATCTCCCCGGCGGGCGTGTGGCTGCGCTACCGCGGGCACCTCGATCGGTTCAGTGACAACATGTTCATGGGCGCGACCAACGCGTTCACCGGCGAGGCCGGCACGGGCAAGAACGTGCTGACGGGAGCGACCGGAGACCCTGTCTCCACGATTGCGCGAGCGTACAAGGCCAGCGGGGTGCGGTGGGTGGCGGTCGGCGACCACAACTACGGCGAGGGGAGCAGCCGCGAGCACGCCGCCCTGTCGCCGCGCCTGCTCGGGTGCGCGGCCGTCATCGCCCGGAGTTTCGCGCGCATCCACGAGACAAACTTGAAGAAACAGGGGCTGCTGGCGTTGACCTTCCGCGACCCCGGCGACTACGACCGCATCCGTGAGGACGATCGCCTCAGTCTCGTGGGGCTGGCAGAGATGCGGCCCGGCGCGCCGGTCGAGTGCGTCGTCGCGCACGCCGACGGCACGGCCGACACGCTGTGGCTCGGTCACTCCTTCGGCGCGGCGCAGCTGGCGTGGTTCCGCGCCGGGTCGGCGGTCAACGCGCTGGCGACTCGCTGACACGGGCCGCGTCGCCCGCGACGGGCTGCTACGATAGAGCCAAGGTGAAGCTCTCGGACTTCGACTACACGCTTCCGCATGAGCGGATCGCGCAGGCGCCGGCGAGGCCCCGTGACCGCGCCCGAATGCTCGTGCTCGCCCGCAGGGATGGGTCGCTCGCGCACCGCACGTTTCGGGATCTGCCGGGTTATCTGCGCCCCGGTGACGTGCTGGTCCTCAACGACACGCGGGTGCTGCCGGCGCGGTTGCGAGGCCGGCGGGCGGGCGGGGGCGCCGTCGAGGTCCTCCTGCTGCGGCCGGACGGGCGCGGCGCGTGGGAGGCCCTGGTGCGGCCGAGCCGCCGCGTGCGGGAGGGCGCCCGCCTCGTCTTTGGGGACGGTACGCTCGAGGCCGTCGCGGGCCCGCGAACGGACTCGGGCACGCGCCTGGTGACGCTCTCGTGTCGCGGCGATCTTCGGGCGGTGCTCGACGAGGTGGGAGAAATGCCGGTGCCGCCATACATCGAGCGCCCGCTCGACGATCCTGACGACTACCAGACCGTGTACGCCGAGCGGGAGGGCGCCGTGGCCGCGCCGACCGCAGGGCTGCACTTCACGGACGGCTTGCTCGCCGTGCTGCGGACGCAGGGGGTGGACGTGGTGTTCCTGACGCTCCACGTCGGCATCGGCACGTTTCGTGCCGTCGAGGCGGAGGACGTCGCGGCGCACCGCATGGACGCCGAATGGTACGACGTGACTCCACAGACCGCACGCGCCATCAACACGGCGCGCGCCCGGGGTGCGCGCGTGGTGGTCGTCGGCACGACGAGCGTCCGGACGCTGGAGTCCGTGGCGCAGGACGACGGCACCGTGGCGGCGGGAAACGGGTGGACCGACCTGTTCATCACCCCGGGATTTCGGTTCCGCGTGACGGATGCGCTGATCACGAACTTCCATCTGCCGAGAACGACGCTGCTCATGCTCGTGAGCGCGTTCGCGGGGCGCGACCGCGTGCTGGGCGCGTACGAGGCGGCCGTGCGGGAAGGGTACCGGTTCTACAGCTTCGGGGACGCGATGTTGATCGTCTGACCCGCTACCGGACGCGCGTCCACCCGCGGGCTTCCGGGACCCACTCGGCAAGCGGGCGGCCCAGGTAGTCCTTGCCGTCGATCTCGTATCCGGCGGACCGCAACCGGCGTACGCCCTCGGCGTAGTAGCGATAGTCGAGTTGCCACACGCCCCGCAGCGGGTTCTTGTACAGCCCGAGGCCGCCCAGGATCTTGACGACATTGGGTTCCTCGCCCGCGGCACACGTGATCTCCACCGCTTGGGTGAGCGTCCCGAACGCCTCCACCTTCGGTTCCTTGGGAGCGACGACCGGGGCGCCACCGGGGTTCTTCGAGGCTACGAGCGGCTTGAATCCGCCTGCGGCGGCCGGGACGGTCGCGGGCCGGGGCGGGGTCGCGCCTGGGGCCGCAGCCGCGCCGCCGGCGGCGGCGCGTTCCGCCCTCAGTGCTTCGGCCCTGGCCTTGGCCGCGGCGATCTTCTCCTCGCGGCTCTGCCCGCCGCTCGATGGTGTCGGCGCGTTCGGTGAAGCCGGTTTGTCTTCGGTCATCCCCGTCCCCTCGCATCGGTCTCTCGCGTCGTCATTCTACCCGACGGCTCGGCACCGGTCCAGTCGCGGAGGCTTCGTGCTATACTCCAGCCGTGGCGCTCCGCTTCGCGCTGACGCACGTTGATCGGGATACCGGCGCCCGGGCCGGCGTGCTGGACACGCCCCACGGTTCGATCGAAACCCCGGCGTTCATGCCCGTGGGGACGCACGGGACGGTTCGCGCGCTCACGCCCGAGGAGGTGCGGGGCGCCGGCGCGCAGATCGTGCTCGCCAACACGTTCCATCTCATGCTGCGTCCCGGGGCCGAACTGATCGGGCGCGCGGGCGGCCTGCACCGGTTCATGCACTGGGACGGGCCGATCCTGACCGACAGCGGGGGGTTTCAGGTCTTCAGCCTGCCCCACCTGCGGCGGGTGACGGACGACGGCGTGCTGTTCAGGTCGCCGATCGAGGGCAGCGAGGTCCGCCTCACTCCCGAGCGCGTCACCGAGATCGAGGAACTTCTCGGCGCCGACATCATCATGCCGCTCGATGTGTGCCTCGGGTTTCCCACGGACCGTCAGGCTGCCGAAGAGGCGCACCGGCGCACCGCGGTCTGGGCGGAGCGCGCGCGGCGGGCGCAGCGGCGGCCGGACCAGTGTTTGTTCGCGATCGTGCAAGGCGGGTTTGAGCCGGACCTGCGGCGCCGTGCCGCCGACGAGATGGCCGCGCTCGAGTTCCCCGGGTACGCGGTCGGGGGGCTGTCCGTGGGCGAGCCTCGGACGATGACCTACGAACTGCTCGCGGAGGTGACCGCGCGTCTGCCCGAGGCCAAGCCGCGTTACCTTATGGGGGTGGGCGTACCGCCGAGCGTCATCGAGGCGGTCCGGCGGGGCGCGGACATGTTCGACTGTGTGTTGCCGACCCGCGTCGGCCGCACCGGCGTCGCGTTGACGCCGGACGGGCGGCTGAACCTGAAACACGCGGCGCACACCGACGACCTCGGGCCCCTCGAGGACGGGTGTCCGTGTGCCGCCTGCCGGGGGTACTCGCGGGCCTACCTGCGATACCTGTTCAAGGCCGGTGAGATGCTCGGCCCGCGCCTCGTGAGCCTGCATAACCTGACGTTCATGGCCCGCCTCGCCCGGGATATGCGCGCGGCCATTCTCGAGGATCGGTTCGCGGCGTGGAGCGGTGAGCTGCTGGCCCGTTACCGGACCGCGTGGTAGGCTTCGCCGCCAGCCGCGCCGTGCCGGAAACGCTTGTCAATCAAGGGGCGGCAGGGAATCGTTTTCGAACCGCAGAACACCATGCCCGATGTCGCGCCTGGAGGCTCGTGCGTGAATGCCCAGCAAGTCCAGCAGGTTGCCCCGGTGCTGCTGTGGGTGGCGATCTTTGTGGTGTTCTATTTCATGCTGATCCGGCCGCAGCAGATGCAGCAGCGACGCTATCGCGAGATGCTGGGGAAGCTCAAGAAGGGCGACCGGGTGTTGACGAAGGGCGGGCTGTACGCCGTGGTGCTCGAGATTAAGGACAATCAACTCACGCTTGAACTGGCGCAGAACCTGCGCGTGCGCGCGGAGCGAAGCGCCGTGCAGACCGTGGTGAACAAGGGAGGGACCGGCGCGTAGCGGCGGCCGGCGCGCATGACCACCGGAGGCCCCGAAAGTGCCGGCCGGACGGCGCCGGACGCTGTCACCCGGGTGCTCGTCCTCGACGAGATCAAGCGGGACCGCGAAGTCGAGGCGTACATCGCGAAGGCGGACGAGTACACCGCGGCGATCGGATACACGGAGCACGGGTTGCGCCACGCGAACCTGGTGGCGAGCATCGCGGCGAACGTACTCCGCCACCTCGGCCGCGAGGAGCGGGACGTGCAACTCGCGGCGATCGCGGGCTACTTGCACGACATCGGCAACGTCGTCGGGCGGGTGAGTCACGAGCACACGGGGGCGCTGTTGGCTGTTCGCATCCTGGGCCGGCTCGGCATGGACGCGGTCGAGATGGCGGTCGTGATGGGCGCGATCGGCAACCACGAGGAACAGACGGGGGAGCCGGTAAGCCCGGTCAGCGCGGCGCTGATCATCGGTGACAAGTCCGACGTGCACCGGACGCGCGTGCGGAACCCGGAGCCAACCTCGTTCGACATCCACGACCGCGTGAACTACGCGGTCGAACACTCGTTCTTGCGGGTGGATGAGCGCGCGCGCACGATCACGCTCGAGTTGACGATCAACACGACGATGTCGCAGGTCATGGAGTATTTTGAGATCTTCCTGCCCCGCATGGTCATGTGCCGGCGCGCTGCGACGCTGCTGGGGTGCCAGTTCAAGCTGCAGATCAACGGGACAAAGTTGCTGTAAGACGACGCGAAGGAGGACGGTATGGCGATTGTTCAGTACCAGTGCCTGTCGTGTGGCGGAGTGCACGAGACGTCGGTGCGTCCGGGCGGGGCGGTATATCTCCGGTGCGCCGTGACGCGTCAGTGGGCGTGGCACGACCCGTCCCGCTTCGTGAGCGCCACGGCGCCTGCGCGCGCGAGCGCTGCTCGCCGCGTCGGGGCGAGCGGCCCCCGGACCTCGGTCCGGCGCGCGGGTGCCCGCAAGGCGGGGGCGCAAGCGACCGCCTCCCGGAAGCCGGCCCGCAAGCCCGCGGGACGCAGGCCGGCGGCCCGGAAACCCGGCGGCGCGAGAGCGGCCGGGGCGAAGCGCCGCAAGCGATAACACGGTCGGACGCGGATCCGCACAGCGGCGACACCGCCGGGCGGCCCGCGCGGCCGCGTCGTTGTGCCTCCTGATGCCGGCCTCCGGAGGGGCTCATGCCGACGTACCATGCGATCGTGCCATACGGACCGGAGGAGCGCCGCCCCTGGACGACGCTGCCGTTTCCCCGCGAAGAATACGAGCGGCGCGTCGACGCGGTGCGCTCCCGGCTCGCGGCCGACGGGCTCGCGGCGGTCGTCACATTTTCTGACCGCGGGGAGCCCGGGCACGCCCGGTACCTCGCGAACTTCGAGGCCGGGCCCGGCGAGACATGTGTCGTGGTTCCCGCCCAAGGCGAGCCCATGCTCACCACCAACTGGCTGATGCACGGCGAACCGATGCACACGATGATCTGGACGACGTGGCTGTGCGACGTCCGGCCGGCCGACCGCGCAGGGTTCGCGAATGAGGTCGAGGCGACCGTGGCCGGCCACATCGCCGACCGGCTGCGCGAGGCGGGCGTGCGCCGAGACCGTGTCGGCATCGCCGGCGGTGCGATCCTGCCTCACCACGTGATGATGGAACTCGCGGGGCGCCTTCCCGACGTCACGTTCGTGCCGGCGGACGACACCGTGCTTGCGGTGCGCGCGAAGAAGTCCGCTGCCGAGATCGAGACGATGCGACGCGCCGCCCAAATTTCCGGACGGATGCACGCCACCGCGCTCGAGACGATCGCGCCGGGCGTCACCGAGCGGGCCGTCATGGTCGCGGCCCACGCCGCAGGGTTCGCCGCGGGGGCGGACGCGCTCGCGTTCGACAGCGCCGTGGCGAGCGGGCCGCGCGCCGGCCTAAAGCACTGTGCGCCTACGGATCGCGTGATGCAGACCGGCGATCTGGTGTTCCTCGACATGGGGGCCGTGTACCACGGGTACTGTGCGGACGTCTCGCGGACGACGGCGGTGGCCCGGCCGACCGACGAGGGCCGTCGGTTTCTCGATGCCGGCCTGGCCATGTTCGAGGCGGTGATGGCGAAGGCCAAACCCGGGGTGGCCGTCGTGGATCTGATCGCGACCGCGCGCGATGTCGCCGAGCGCGCGGGATTTGCCGAAGACTACATGCCGAGGGGATTCGGGCACGGCCTCGGGTGCTCGTTGTTCGAGCAGCCGTCGCTGCGGCCGATCAGCACCGCGGTGCTCGAGCCTGGCCACACGTTTGCGTTGGAGCCGATGCTGATCCGCCTGAACTTCGGGACCGCCTGCGTCGAGGAAACCGTGCTGATTACGCCGCGCGGGGCCGAGACGCTGTCGGGCTGTCCGTACCGGGCGTGGTAGGGCCGGATCCCGGCGCGGACGCGCCCGTACGATCGTCTTTGCATCCTGGGGAGCGACTCGGCGTGCCGAGCGCGGGCCGCGAGCTGATCGCCCACTGCTACCGGCCCGCCGGACGGGGGCCGCATCCAGCCCTGGTCATCAACCACGGCAGCGGCCTGGAGCAAGATAGCCATCCGGGCGTCGCGCGGGCGCTCACGGACGCGGGGTATCTGGTGCTCGTCCCGTGGCGACGGGGTTACGGCGGTTCCCCCGGACCGTCCCGCCTCGACGACGTGACGGCGCCCGTGGGTGCGCCGGAGCACGGCGCACAGGTCTGCGCCCGCCTGCTTGCGGAATCGGACGATGTGCTCGCCGCGCTGCGGTTCGTGCGCGGCCAGCCGGACGTCGATCCCGGCCGCACCGCGGTGATGGGCGCATCCTACGGCGGGATCAACTCGCTCCTGGCCGCCGCCCGTGATCCCGCCGTTCGTGCGTGCGTGGCCTTCGGCGCCGCGGCCATGTCCTGGGGACCGGTTCCGGAACTGCGCGAGGTCTTGGGGCAGCATGTGGAGATGATTCGGTGTCCGGTGCAGCTGCTGCAGGCGGGGAACGACTTCGATCTCCGGCCGTCGGACGTTCTGGCCGAGCGCTGCCGCGCACACGGCGGGATGTGCGAGCGGCACGTGCTTCCGCCGTTCGGCGCGACGCACTTGGAGGCACACCGCATCTGGATCTACGCGCCGCACGTCTGGGCACCGGTGGTGCTGCCGTTTCTCGCGCGTCACCTGCACGCGGGACCGGAGGTGCGGGTCCACCCGAACGCGACGCGGAGGAGTGGCCGGAATGGCCCGAATCCCCTTTGACTTGGAGGCCCGGCGGCCGTACCTCGTGCCGGCGTTCAGCGACGCGGAGTACGATCGCCGCCTGGCCGCGGTCCGCGGCGAGATGGCGCGCGAGGGGCTCGACGCGCTCTGCGTGTTCGGAAACGCGTCGGCGCCGTCCGCCGTTGCGTACCTCACGAACTTTGCGCCGGCGTTCGGCAGCGCGTTCGTGGTGGTTCGCCAGGACGGCGGGGTGACGGTGACCACGGACGCGGTGCTCCACGGCGAGCCAATGCACTCCATGATCTGGATGTGCCGCGTGCCAGACGTGCGGGTCGCACTCGGCCCGGTCTACGGCGGCGCGGCCGACGAGGTCGCCCGGCTCGCCGCCGACTGTCTGGACCCGAGCGCACGTGTCGGGCTCGTTGGCACGACCTCTGTTCCGCTGCACCTGCACGCGGCGCTCGCGGCGCGGCTGTCCGTCCTGCGCCCGGCCGATCACGTGCTTGCATCCGTGCGCGCGGTGAAGAGTGACGAGGAGATCGCGAAGCTGCGGGGCGCCGGGTGGGTCGCCGATGAGGCGATGGCGGCGGCGTTCCGGACGCTGGACGTGGGGGTCGAGGAGACCGCGGTCGCCGCCGCCATCGTCCACCGCATCCACGCGCTCGGCGCGCGGGAGGCGTTCGCAACGTGCGTCGTCGGTGGGGCGCAGGCCGGTCTCAAACACGGCGTGCCACGCCGTCGCGCGCTCGAGGACGGGGACATGGTGTTTCTCGACCTCGGCGCGTCGCGGGACGGGTACCTGTCCGACACCAGCCGGTGTGCCGTCGTCGGGCGGCCGCGCCCGGAGGCGCTCGACCTGCTTCGCGTCGGCCGCGACCTGTACGAGGCGGGGCTCCCCGAGATCCGTCCCGGCGCGACGATCGACGACGTCGCGCGGGCGCTGTCGCGCGTCGTCGCGGGCACCCGGTACGAGCCGTACTACTGCCCGGGGGGGTTCGGCCACGGCATCGGGACCGCGGTGCTCGAGCCGCCGGGCCTGTTCGCCGGAAACACGACGGTGCTGCGCCCGCGCATGGCCGTGGCCTACGAACCGATGGTCGTCGTCGAGGGGCTCGGCACCGCCGTGGTCGAAGATACGCTGCTGATCACCGAGATGGGCTACGAGCGTCTGACGCACTACCCGGTCGTGACCTGGCCGACCTGACCACACTGCGGAGGACACCGTGACCGCGAAGGATCGGCCCGCGATGCCGTACGGGTGGGGGCGGGTGCCGTACACACCCGAAGACCGCGCACCGTGGATGAATCTCCCGTTTCCGATCGACGAGTACCGCGACCGGCTCCGGCGCCTCGGGCGCCTGATGCGCCAGGACGGGTTCGACTGCGTCGTGGTGATCGGGAACCGCGCCGACGCGACGAACATTCGCTACCTGACCAACTTCGAGGACTTCTACGGCGGCGACACGATGCTGGTCGTGCCCGCGGACGGTGCGCCGGGGTTCACGACGAACGCGGTGATGCACGGCGAGCCGATGCATTCCGGCATCCAGGACTGCTGGATCGACGACGTCCGGTGTGCAGCAGCGCCGCGGACGGTCACCGGGAGCGCCAGCCCGGCGACGGTGTACGACCACGTCGAGGATTTCGTCCGCGAGCGCGGGTGCGAGCGCGGGGCCATCGGCGTTGTAGGCGATGTGGGCGCCGACCGCGTCGCGGCGTTTCTGCAACAGACGTTTCCCGCGGCGCGTGTGACCGCGGCGGCGGCGATGCTGCGCGAGATGCGTGCGATCAAGAGCCCGCGGGAGATCGACGTGATGCGGAAGGCGTGCCGCCTCGCGGACGAAGCCGCGCGCGCCGCGATGGACGCCGTCCGACCGGGCGTGACCGAGTTCGACCTCGCCGCCGAAGCGTACCGTGCGATGTTCCGAGCCGGCGCGGAGCATCCGGGGTTCGCGATCTCGCTGTGCGCCGGCGCGCGCGCGGGCTTCAAGCACATGGCGCCGACGGCGTACCGTGTCCAGGCGGGCGACATGGTGTACATCGACGTCGGCGGCCGCTACATGGGCTACTACAGTGACACGTCGCGCGCACGCGTCTGCGGCGATCCCACGCCGGAGCAGCGCCGGTTTTTGGAAACCCAGATCCGCATCGTCGAACATGTCATGGGCGCGGTCCGGCCCGGCGCGGTGATCGGACAGCTCGCCACGATCGCGGAGCGCCTCGCGCGCGACGCCGGGTACGGCGACTACCTCTATTTCCGTGGGCACGGCGTCGGCTGCGCGGTGCAGGACCTCCCGGCGTTCGCGCCGGGCAGCCCCGCGTCCCTCGAGGAGAACATGGTGTTCGCGTTCGAGCCGATGCTCGTCCGCCGAGGGTTCGGCACCGCGTGCTGGGAGGATGTGTGGCGCGTGACCGCGAGCGGCGCGGAACGGCTGAACGAGTGTCCGGTGCGCTGGTGGTAACGCCCGGACGCCGGGCATGCCGGGGCGGAGCGTCGAGAAACGGGGGTGCGTCGTGGCGATCTGGGACGACGTCGTACCGAAGGCGGAGCAGGAGATCTACGAGCGGGGCGGCTGGGGCGGCCGCGTCGGCTTCGGGCGCCGTCCGGCGCTGATCGTGGTGGACATGTACACCGCGTTCGTCGACCCCGCCTATCCGTTCAGCAGCCTGGACGCGCCCGCGACCGTGCGGGCGATTCGGCCGCTCCTCGCGGCCGCGCGCGAGGCGGGGTGTCCCGTGTTCTTCTCGAAGGCCCGCGCGCGCACGATTCCCGCGGAGCGGGGTCGATGGAAGGTGACCGCCGGCCAACGTCCCGTGATGGCCAATCCTGCCGCGTACGAGATCGTACCGGAGCTGCGGCCGCTCCCCACCGAGTCGGTCGTCGTCAAGACGGCCCCGAGCGCGTTCGCGGGCACCGATCTCGCAAGCTACCTCATCTACCACGCGATCGACACGGTGATCGTCACGGGCACGGTGACGAGCGGGTGCGTCCGCGACACGGCGCTCGACGCGTTCAGCCTGAACTTCCGCGTTATCGTTCCGGAAGACGCGGTGTGCGACCGCGGCCCGACATCGCACAAGGTCGCGCTGTTCGACATCCACATGAAGTACGGCGACGTGCTGCCGTCGGCGGAGGTCCTGACGTATCTGGCCACGGTCCGCAACGGGGAGTGCGCGCCGGGCGGTGTTCAGCGCGCGTAAACCCACCGCGGCCGAAATCGAGCAGGGAGCGCGGGCCGGGGATTCGAAACCGGTGCAGTGCTGAAGCACACTGGAAGCAGAGGGGGAGTCGGGATGTTCCGGCGGTTGATGGCAGTGGGGTTGGTCGTGCTCGTCGCGGCGGTGATCGCCGGCCCGTGGTCGGCCCCGGCAGGGGGCCAAGCGCCGGCCGTGTTCCGCACGCCGCTCACCGGCGAGCCACCGACGCTGGATCCGTACAACGCGGTCGACTCGGCGTCCGCGCCGATCGTGTTCCTGATGTATAACACGCTCGTCTCGCTCGACAGCAGCGGCCGCCTGCTGCCTCAGGCCGCGAAGAGCTGGGATATCTCCCCGAACGGACTCATCTACACCTTCCACCTGCGGGACGACATGTACTTCCACAGCGGCCGGAAGGTGACGGCGGCGGACTGGAAGTGGTCGTTCGAGCGGATGGGCAGCCCGTCGTTGAAGACGGCGGTCGGCACGTTCGTCGTCACCGGCATTCAAGGGTACGACGCGTTCCAGACCGGCGCGCCCGGAATCGCCGGCATCGCGGCCCCGGACGCGCTCACCCTGCAGATCACGCTGAACCCGTCGCACCGCGGCGGATTCCTCAACCGGCTCGCGTACTACGCCGCGGTCGTCGTGGACAAGGACGTGATCCAGCGCGGCGGCACCGGCTGGTTTACGACGCAGGACGCCGGGTCGGGGCCGTTTATGTTCAAGGAGTGGGCGCACAACGACCACGTGGCGCTGACGAGCTTCCCGAAATACTACGCGGGCGCGCCGAAGATCGCGGGCGTGAGCGTGCCGATCGTCACGGAGAGCCAGACGCAGCTGTCCGAGTACCTGGCCGGGCAACTCGATTTCATCCCGGTGCCGCTTGGAGACTACCAGCGCATCGCGGCCGATCCGACGCTCAGCAAGCAGCTCCTGGTGTACCCGCGGGCTCAGGTCCTCTTCCTTGGCCTGAACCCCCGCGTGTACGCGCCGTTCAAGGACGTGCGGGTGCGCCGCGCGTTCGCGATGTCGATCGACAAGGTGAAGATCAGCAAGACGGTGTTCTTCGGGTTCTTCACGCCCGCGAACTCGATCGTGCCGCCGGGGATCCCCGGATTCTACTCGGGGTACAAGGGGCTGCCGTACGATCCCGCGGGGGCGAAGAAGCTGTTGGACGAAGCCGGGATGACTGGCAAGCTGCCTCCGTTCCAGATCGCGATGAACCCGTTCGGCCCGGTGTCGCAGATGATGGCGGAGCCGGTGGCGGCGATGCTCAAGCAGAACCTCGGGGTGGATGCGCAGCTCCAGAAGACCGAGTTCTCGAACTTCATCGCCAATGAGAACAAGCGGACCGTGTACCAGTCGTTCATGACGGGCTGGTCCGCCGACTACCTCGACTACAGCGACTACCTCGACGTCTTGCTCTACAGCACCTCGCCGATCAACCGGCAGAGCTACGACAGCGCGGACTTCGACAAGTTGGTCGACCAGGCCAACGCGGCGCCGAACGACGCGCAGCGCCTCGCGATCTACCACAAGGCCGAAGCGCTCGCGGTCGAGGACGCGCCGATGGTCCCAATGCTGTTCAGCCAGTTCGCGTACCTAAAGAAGCCCTACGTCCAGGGCCTGCAGACCACGCCCGCCGTCAACGGGTGGCTGCCGTTCAGCGGGGTCCGCATCGTGAAGTAGGGGGCGTGCCGGTCGGGGCGCGCGCCCCGGCCGGCGGCCGCGCTCTTCCCGCATGGCGCGCTACGTGCTCTACCGCATCGGCATGGCGATCCCGCTGTTCTTGGGGGCCGCGCTGTTGATCTTTGTCGCCGGTCATCTCGCCCCCGGCGACCCTGTGCAAACGGTGCTGGGTGAGCACTACACGCCGGCCGCGGGAGCCGTCCTGCGCCACCAGCTCGGGTTGGACCGGCCGCTCGCCGTGCAGTTCGCGCGCTACATCGGCGACCTGGCGCGGCTCGACTTCGGTACCTCGTACGTGAACCCCGGTCTGCGCGTCGACGATCTCGTCGGCCACGCCCTGCCGATCAGCCTCAAGCTCGCCGGCCTCGCGGTGCTGGTGGCGGCGCTGGTCGGGACGATCCTCGGCGTTGGCGCGGCGACCGCCCACCGGACGGTGCTCGACTCCCTGATCCAGGTCGGCGTCGTGCTTGGGCTGTCCGTGCCGAGCTTCGTCACCGCCGCGGTGCTCGTGTACCTGTTCGCGCTACGGTGGCCGGTGCTGCCCGTGGCGGGATGGGGACTGCCGGAGAACTACGTGCTGCCGGTCGCGGTGCTGGCGATCTCGCCGGTCGCGTTCATCGCGCGGATCGCCCGCTCCAGCGTCGGCCAGGTGCTGCTGGAGGACTACGTCCGCACCGCCCGGAGCAAGGGGCTCCACGCGCGCCGCGTGCTCTTCCGCCACGTGCTCCGGAACGCGGCGTTGCCGGTGGTGACGACGATCGGCCTCGCGTTCGGCAACGCGATCGTCGGTGCGTTCGTCGTGGAGGTGCTCTTCAACATCCCCGGGATCGCTCGGGTGGCGATCAACGCGATCCTGCAGCGCGACTACACCGTCCTGCAGGCCACGGTGCTTGTGTACACCGCGTTGTTCTCGTTCGTCAACCTCGTCGTCGACGTCTCCTATGCATACCTCAATCCGCGCATCCGATACTGAGGGCGCGCGGGGCGCGGCCGCGCAACCCGAGGGCTGGGGCGCCGCCCTGGTGCGTTTCGCGCGCAGCGATCGGCTCGCCGCACTCGCGGCGGCGTTTCTGCTGGTGCTCGTGTTCCTCGCGCTCGCGGGGCCGGTCGTCACCCGCTACACGTACGATCACGAAGATCTCGACGCGCTGTTTCAGCCTCCCAGCGCCGCCCACTGGCTCGGTACCGACCAGTTCGGGCGTGACCTGCTCACACGCGTGCTCTACGGGGCCCGTATCTCGCTTGCGGTCGGGGTGTCCGCGGTGGTCGGGGAATCGCTCATCGGGGTCACGTGGGGCACGGTCGCCGGATTCTACGGCGGCGCGATCGATCAGGCGCTGATGCGGGTCGTGGACCTGCTGATCGGGTTTCCGACGATCCTGCTCGCCATCCTAGTGACGGGGATCTTCGGCCCGAGCCTCGTCAACATCGTGATCGCGCTCGTGCTGACGGCGTGGCCGGCGACGGCGCGGCTGATCCGCAGCGAGGTCGTGTCGATCCGACAGCGCGAGTACGTCGACGGCGCGCGCGCGGTCGGCGCGTCGGTCCCGCGGATCCTGCTCCGCCACGTCGTGCCGAACGTCGTGCACCTGCTGATCGTACGGGCCACGCTCGACGTCAGCTTCCTCGTGCTCGCGGAGGCCACGCTGTCGTTCATCGGCATCGGCGTGCAGCCGCCCCGGCCCAGTTGGGGCCAGATGATCTACGAGAGCTTTCAATACCTCCGAAGCCACCCGGTGCTCGTCGTCATCCCGGCGACCGCGCTGTCGCTCACGGTGATCTCGTTCAACTTGGTCGGGGAATCGCTCGCCGCGCTCCTGGACCCGCGGTACCGTCGAGGGCGCGCGTGAGCGCGTCCGGGGATGCGACGATGCCGCGGGTCACGCTTGCGCTTGAGCCCTACGATCGGACGCAGCCGCTGCTCGACGGGCGGGTCGCCCTCCCGGACGTCGTGCCGGTGGTCGTCGGCTCCGGACCCCGCCACGAGCGGATGCTGCTCGAGCAGGCGTACGATGCGGCGGAGCTGTCGATGTCGTCGTACGTCCTCGCGCGGGCCCGCGGGGCGCCGCTCGTCGCCATTCCGGTGTTTCCGCGGCGTCTGTTCAGCCCGTCGTGCGTGTACGTGCGGCGCGGGATCGCCGGTCCCGCCGACCTGCGCGGCGGCGCGATCGGCGTCTACAGCCTGCAGTTTACGATGTCGGTCGTGGCGCGCGGAGACCTGCACCACCATCTCGGCGTGCCGATGGACGCCGTGACCTGGGTGCGAGCCGGCCGCGAGATCGTCCCGCATGCGTCGCGGCTGCCGGTCGAGGACCGGCCGGGGGCCGACCTGTGGGCGCTGCTCGCCGCGGGACGGCTCGACGCGGTGATCTCGCCGGACGTGCCCGCGGCGCTTGAGGACGGTCGGGTCGCTCGGCTCTACCCCGCGTTCGAGGCGGTCGAGCGGGATCTGTACGCGACCACCGGTGTGTATCCGATTATGCACGTCGTGGCGATCTCGCGCGCGGCCGTCGGCCGGCGGCCATCGCTGCCGCGGGAGCTGTACGAGGCGTTTGCGCGGGCGAAGCGCCTGGCCTGGCAGGCGCTCCGGCAGCCGCACGCCACGGGGCTGGTGTGGGGGCGCGCCGCCCTCGAGGCTCAGGAGCGGCTGTTCGGAGACGCGTTTCCGTACGATCTCGGGGACGCGAACCGCCGCGCGCTTGCGCTGCTGATGCGGTACCAGATCGAGCAAGGGTTCCTGGAGCGACCCCAGGATCTCGACGCGCTGTTCGTTCCGGTCGGGCCGGCCCGGGCGTCGGATACGCCGGGGCCCGGCTCGCCGGACACATCGAAAGGGGAGTGACGCGATGTGTGATCGCAACGAGACGAAAGACGCATACTACCTGCCGCACCTGACCTGGCCCGAAGTGGACGCGCTGCGGCAGCGCACCGATACGGCGATCTTGCCGTTCGGCGCGATCGAGCAGCACGGGCCGGCGTTGCCGCTCGGCACGGACACGCTCGGCGTGATCGCGGTCTCCCGCGCGGCAGCACGCGAAGCGCAGGTGCTCTGTGCGCCGATCCTGTTCCCGGCGCTGTCGGCGCACCACATGCACTTCCCGGGGACGATCACCCTCACCGAAGACACGTTCTGCCGGGTCGTGATGGAGGCCGCGACGTCGCTGATCACGCACGGCTTCCGGCGGATTTTGCTCGCGAACGGACATGGCGGCAACGAGGCGACGCTGAGCTATCTCGCGCACCGGCTCACCCGCGAGACCGACGGCAGCGCCCTCGTGTTCGGTATCGCCGAGCTGCGGAAGATCTACCTCACCGCCGAGATCGACAAGCTCGACATCCACGCCGGGATCGGCGAGACGTCGAGCATGCTCTACCAGCAACCGGAGCTCGTTCGATCCGACCGGCTTCAGCGCCCCACGATGACCCTCGACGGGTGGCGCGAGGCGCTGCTGACGCGGGTTCGCGAGGACCCGTCGCTGCTGCGCTATATCACGCTCGGGCTCCCGCCCGTGCACCAGATCTCGTCGAACGGGTGCATCACGTACGGGGATCCGGCGACGGGCACCGTCGCGCGGGGCAAGGAGCTGTTCGACGCCTACGTCAAGGCCATGGTCGCGTTCATTCGGGCGTGGCATACGGCGACGGGGTCGTCGTCCGAGCGCGTCGGCGTCTGAGCGCCGCGTCCTCGCGGTCGCTACTCGAGGCACTGCGTCCGCAGCGTCTCCGCGGCCGTCGTGAGTGCGTCGACCAGTGCGGCGGCGATGCGCTCGCCCTTCTCCCGCGTGGCGAGCGTCGCGTCGCCATAGACGCCGGTCGCCGAGGACCCCGGCCCGGGGGCGCGGCGGAACGTCGACGGCACGAACACGCCGGGCAGCGCGGGGCGCTGGGGGATCTCCCGCACCGCCCGCTCCATCCGGACGGCGTCCGGGGCGATCGCGAGCAGGAGGGACGTCTCGTATTCGTCCGCGTGACTGCCGGCTGGCTGGCTCAGCAGGGACGCGAGCTGCCGGCCGCCGAGCTCTTCGATGCGCGTGACGGCGACGAGCAGGCCGTGCGTGTGATTCAAGTCGCGCGCCACGATCTCGAGCACCGGGGTCGTGGAGATGCCGGTGTTGAGCACGAGGAAACGCCTGGGCCCGTGCCGGTGCAAAGACAGCACGACCGCGCGCGCGAGCGCCCCGAACGTTGCTGCGTCCAGGTGCGTGCTCCCGGGAAACTCGGTGAACGACGGGTAGTAGCCATACGTCAACGTCGGTAAAACGATGACGGGCACACGCTCCGCGAGCCGCGCCGCGAGGTAGTCGGCGATGAGCCGGTCGGTCCCGAGGGGGAGGTGGGGCCCATGCTCTTTGGCGGCGCTGCCCACCGGGAGGACGACGAGCGGGTCCGCGCGCAGCCTTGCCTCGGCCTCGAGCCACGTGAGTCGTTCCAAGAACACACCGCTCATTCGCGTTCCCCCCGTGCCTGCGTCATCGGGCCGGGACGCCCCGGCCGCAACCTTGGGCTCGGGCCGCGACCCTGTACCCGCCACCTGGCCCATGTTCTGAGCGCCTGCCGAAGAGCCCTCCCTGTCAAACCGGACGCTCGGGAGTTGGAGGATTCCATATGTTTTCACAGAATTTCAGAGATTTGTGAGCGGCGCAGAGGCCCGAGACCGGGCCGAGACCGAGTGGTTGACTCTCGGGGAGGCCGCCCGCGTGCTGGGCGTTGACGAGACGACGCTCCGGGGCTGGGCGGACGCCGGAAAGGTGCGCGTTTTTCGGACTCCAGGCGGGCACCGACGGTTCAACGCGTTGGACCTGGACGCGCTGGTCGGTGCGCGGCCGAAAGGCGAGGAGACGACGCTCGCGGCGCGGGCGGAGGGGGAATCGCCGCAGCACTGGTTCGCGTCGAGACCGTGGTTCACCGGCATCGACGACGAGGCCCGCGGCCGCGCGCGGGCGCAATGTGCGCGGCTGATGGAGACGCTCGCGGCCTACCTCGACAGCGACGACGCCACCCGGGCGCACGATCTCGAAGCGGCGCGCCAAATCGGTGCCGATCTCGGCCGCGAGGTCGCGCGGTGGGGGCTGACGCCGGCGCAATCAACGGAGGTGTTCTTGCACTTCAAGCGCGGGGTGTTTGACATGTTGACCGCGGCGCGCGGCGCCCCGGCCGGGCAGATTCGCTCGCTCCGGAACGCGGACGCGTTCCTGGGCGACGCGCTGCAGGCCATGATCGAGGCCTTCGAGGAGCAGCGTCCCGCGTAACCCGAAGCCCCGCGGCGCCTCGGTGCGCGGCGTTCACGCGGGCGAACACACGGCCGGCCGGGCCGACGTGCGCGCTCCGGCGGCTTGGAAAGGATAGGACCCAAGAATCGTGAGCGCTCAGGCTCGTGAATACGTCGTGGTTGGCCTGAACCATCGGATGGCACCGGTCGCCCAGCGGGAGCGATTCGCCGTGGAACCCGCCGGGTTGGCGGCCGCGCTCGGCGCGATGCGCGGCGCGGGCGTTGAGGAGGCCGTGCTGCTCTCCACCTGCAATCGGGTCGAGTGGTACCTCGCCAGCCACGAGCCCGAGGCGGCCGTCTCGGCCGCCTCGGCGTTCTTCGGCGATGGGGTGCCCATCCGCGCGCAGGTCGGGCCCGGCGCAGTGCGCCACGTCTTCCGCGTGACGGGTGGACTCGACTCCATGATCCTCGGAGAGTCCCAGATACTCGGACAGGTGCGCGTGGCGTTCGCGGCGGGGCAGGGCGCCGGCACGGTCGGGCCGTTCTTGGATGCGCTGTTCCGCGCCGCGCTGGCCGCCGGCCGGCGCGTGCGGCGCGAAACCGACATCGTCGGTGTCACGGCGTCGGTGCCGTCTGCGGCCGTGGTCCACGCGGCGCGCCTCCTCGGGTCGCTCCGCGGGAGCCGCGTGCTCGTGATCGGCGCAGGCAAGATGGGGGAGGCGACGGCGCGCGCGATGGTGGAGGCGGGCGCCCGCGCCGTGGTCGTCGCAAATCGGACGGTGGAGGCCGCGCGCGAGATCGCGGCGCCGTTCGGGGGGGCGGTGGTGCCGCTCGATCGGGTCGGTGCCGAACTCGCCCGCGCAGACGTGGCGATCGTGGGCACGGGCGCGCCCGGCGTGATCCTGGATGCGGCGGCGGTCGCCGCCGCGTGCTCGGCTCGCGCGACCGCGCTTGTGGTGATCGACATCGCCGTCCCGCGCAACGTGGACCCAGCGGCCGGCCGGCTTCCGGGCGTGCACCTGTACGACATCGATGACCTAATCGCGATTCCAAGCGAGCGGGGCGCCGGGACCGCGGGAGTGCAGCGGGCGGAGGCCCTCATCGAAGATGACGCGCAGCGGTTTCTCCGCGAGCGGGCGGGTCGGGGCGCGGCCGCGCTGATTGCGGAGGCGCGCGCGGACGCCGACGCGATCCTCGCGTGCGAGTGGGACCGGGCCCGCGCGCGGCTCGCGGCGCTCAGCGCGGACGAAGAGGCTGTGGTGCGGGCCGTGCTCCACCGTGTCGTCAACAAGTTGTTGCACCGACCGATCGCGGCGTTGGTGGCCGCCGCGGAGTCCGGTCGTGTCGCGCCCGAGGCGCCGGGCGCCGAGAGCGCGGGGGAGGGGCGATGATCGCTCGGCGGCTGCGCGTCGGCACACGCGGGAGCCGGTTGAGCCTGCGACAGACCCAGCTCGTCGTCGATGCGCTCACGCAGGTGCACCCGGCGGTCACCGTGGAGACGGTGATCGTCAAGACGGCCGGCGATCGCGCGCCGGACGTGCCGCTGGAACGGTTCGACGGTGTCGGCTTCTTCGCAAAGGAGCTCGAGGCGGCGCTGGCCGAGGGGCGGTGCGATCTCGCGGTGCACAGTGCGAAAGATCTTCCGACGGAGCTCCACCCGGCGCTGGTGCTCGGTGCGGTGCTGCGCCGGACCGAGCCACGTGACGTGCTGATCTCCAGAAGCGGCGCCGGCCTGGCCGACCTCCCCGCGGGTGCGCGGATTGCGACGAGCAGTCCCCGGCGTACGGCGCAGATCCTGGCGTACCGCCCGGATCTCGTGCTGGTGCCGATCCGGGGAAACGTCGACACCCGGCTGACCAAGATGGCGCGGGGCGAGTGCGATGCGATCTGCCTCGCGGGTGCGGGACTGGTCCGGCTGGGCTGGCAGGATCGCATCACCGAGTGGCTGCCGCCAGAGGTGATGCTGCCCGCGCCGGCGCAGGGCGCGCTCGCCGTGGAAACCCGGCGGGACGATGGGGCGCTCCGCGGACTGCTCGCCGTCCTCGACGATGCGGACACTCACGAGGCGATCACGGCGGAGCGGGCCTTCTTGGCGCGACTCGAAACCGGCTGCCGCGCGCCTGCGGGAGCGCTCGCCCGGGTGCGAGACGGGCGCATCGCGCTGGAGGGGCTCATCGCGCGCGAGGACGGGAGCGCGGTCCGGCGACACATCGCCAGCGGTCCGGTGGGCGCCGCCCAATGGCTGGGGACGGCGGTCGCGGACCAGTTGCTGGCCGGCGCGGCGGGCGTGCTGAACGCGCGCGCAGACGGGGAATCGGCCGTGCTCTCCGGTCCGGGGCGCGTGCCGTGATCGAGGCGTCCCGCCCGCTCGCCGGGCGACGCATCGTTGTCACCCGGGCGCGTGCGCAGGCCGGGACGCTTCGCGCGATGCTCGAGGCTGAGGGGGCGGAAGTAGTGGAGTTCCCGACGATCCGGATCGTTCCGCCAGACGACTTCGCGCCGCTGGACGGGGCGATCGCACGATTGGCGGAGTACGGCTGGATCGTGTTCACGAGCCGGAACGGCGTCGCGGCATTGTGCGATCGGATGCGCGCGCTCGGGCGCGACCCGGGCGCGCTCCGCGGCGCGCGGCTGGCATCCATCGGACCCGGGACGGCGGACGCGTTGCAGTCCGCGGGGCTGGCCGTCGATCTGGCGCCGGCGGAATTCCGCGCCGAGGCGCTGGTGGAGGCGTTGACCGGGGTGGACCTTCGCGGCGTCCGGGTGCTGCTGCCGCGTGCGGCGGTCGCGCGCGACGCGCTGCCCGACGGGCTGCGCGCCCGCGGCGCGCTCGTGGATGTCGTGCCGGCATATCGCACCGAGGTCGAGCGCGAACACGCGCTCGAAGTGCGCCGGCGGCTCGTCGCGGAGCGGGTGGATGCGGTGACGTTCACGAGCTCCTCGACTGTGCGGAACTTCGTCGAGTTGTTGGGAGCGGACGCCGGTCGCGTCTTGGACGCGACATTGGTCGCGTGCATCGGCCCGGTGACCGCGGCGAGCGCGCGGTCGTGCGGGTTCCGGATCGGGCTCGTCGCCGACCACTACACGATGATGGGGCTCGTCGCCGCCCTGCGGGCCACGCTCGGCGGTGTCTCCCGCGGCGGCGGCAACGGGCCGGCGCGGTCCGCCCCGGCCGACTAGCGGGGGAGGCGCCGGAGCGGCCCCGACCGGGGTGTCCACGTTCGAACAGTCACAGCACGAGCGAGGGAAGGAGCCTGATCGTCATGACGTTTCCGCTCCACCGCATGCGCCGGCTTCGCCGGACCGCGATCCTGCGCGACATGGTGCGCGAGACCGTCCTCGGCCCGACCGATTTGATCGCGCCCCTCTTTGTCAAGGAGGGGCTGTCGCGCCCCGCGGCACTGGAGGCGATGCCGGGACAGTGGCAGCATACGTTGTCGAGTCTTGTGGAAGAGTGCGGGCGGCTGTCCGAGATCGGCATCCCGGCCGTGATGCTCTTCGGCATCCCCGCGCACAAGGACGAGACCGGCTCGGGCGCGTGGGACCCCGACGGCGTGGTGCAGCAGGCATGTCGTCGGGTGCGCGCGGAGGTCGGGGACCGGCTCGTGCTGGTGGGTGACGTGTGCCTGTGCGAGTACACCGCCCACGGACACTGCGGCGTGCTGCGGGGCGAGACGGTCGACAACGACGCCACGGTGGACGCCTACACGCGGATCGCGCTATCCTACGCGGACGCCGGCGCCGATGTCGTCGCGCCGTCGGGCATGATGGACGGGCAGGTCGGCGCGATTCGCCGCGCGCTCGACGGCCGGGGCCATCACGACGTGGTCGTGCTCGCGTATGCGGCGAAGTACGCGTCCGCGTTCTTCGAGCCGTTTCGCCATGCGGCGGAGTCGGCGCCGCGGTTCGGGGACCGCCGAGGATACCAGCTGGATCCCGCGAACGTGGAAGAGGCGGTACGGGAAGCGCGGCTCGACATCGAGGAGGGTGCGGATCTCGTGATGGTCAAGCCGGCGCTGCCGTACTTGGACGTGCTGGCACGCGTCAAGGCCGAGTTCGGCCTGCCGACCGCCGCGTACCACGTGAGCGGTGAGTACGCGATGCTCAAGGCCGCCGCCGCACGCGGGTGGCTCGACGAGGAGCGCGCGATGCTGGAGGTGCTCACGGCGATTCGGCGCGCGGGGGCGGATCTCATCCTGACCTACTACGCGGGGGCTGCCGCGGAGCGGCTGCGCCGGGGATGAGCGGGGCGGCCCGGACGCCGGACGGGACCAGAAGCGGCGTGCCGGACCGCGCCCCTGCGACGCGCTCCGAGACGCTCTACGCCGAGGCCTGCCGGTTGATGCCGGGCGGCGTGAACAGTCCGGTGCGCGCCTACCGCGCGGTGGGCGGCGTGCCGCCGTTCCTCGTGCGGGGCGCCGGCGCGCGCGTGTGGGATACGGACGGTCGCGAGTATGTGGACTACGTGGCGTCCTGGGGTCCGTTGATCGCCGGCCACGCGCATCCCGCGGTGGTGCGCGGTGTCGTCGAGACGACGGCGTTCGGAAGCAGCTTCGGCGCACCGACTCCGCTTGAGCTGGCGATGGCGCGCGCCGTCACCGAGGCGATCCCGTCGATCGAGATGGTGCGCATGGTCAGTTCCGGCACCGAGGCGACGATGAGCGCGCTCCGCGTGGCGCGCGCCGCGACGGGCCGCCGCTATGTGGTGAAGTTTGACGGATGCTACCACGGGCACGCGGACGCGCTGCTGGTGAAGGCGGGCTCCGGGATGATGACGCTTGCGCACGCATCGTCGGCGTCCGGGGGCTCGGCCGACGGGAGCGTGCCGGCGAGCGCGGGCGTGCCCGAGGAGCTGGCCGCGCTCACCCTGGTGCTGCCGTTCAACGACGCAGAAGCGGCGCGCGCGGCGTTCCAGCGTCACGGCGCCGAGATCGCCGGGGTGATCGTCGAGCCAGTCGCGGGGAACATGGGCGTCGTGCCGCCGGCCCCGGGTTTCCTCGAATCGCTTCGCGATCTGTGCCGGTCGACGGGCGCGGTCTTGATCTTTGACGAGGTGATCACCGGATTCCGGGTCGCCCGCGGCGGAGCGCAGGCGCGCTATCATCTGCGCGCCGACCTCACCTGCCTCGGCAAAGTGATCGGCGGCGGCTTTCCGGTCGGCGCGTACGGGGGTCGGCGGGACGTTATGCAGGTGGTGGCGCCGCTCGGGCCCGCGTATCAAGCGGGCACGCTGTCCGGCAACCCGGTGGCCATGCGCGCCGGGCTCGAGACGCTCCAACTCCTCGACGACGCGGCGTATCGGCGCCTCGACGGACTCGGCGCGGCCCTGGCCGACGGGCTCTCCGCCGCCGCTCGCCGTGCCGGCGTCCCGCTCGTCGTGAACCGGGTCGGCTCGATGCTCACGCCGTTCTGCGCCGACGCCCCGGTCACCGACGCCGCCTCCGCGCAGCGCGCCGACACCGCACGGTACGCCCGGTTGTTTCACGGGCTCCTCGCCCGCGGCATCATGGTGCCACCCTCGCAGTTCGAGGCATGGTTCGTGTCGCTCGCCCACACGGTCGACGACGTGCGCCGCACCGCAGACGCTGCCGCGGCGGCGTTCGCGGCGTAGGCGGAGCCCGCGCCCCGGCGGACGCCCCGGGGCGTCGCGGGGCATAGGTGAGAGACTTCGGGCGTTTTCCTCCTCAGTGCTTATCCGGAGAGGCCCATGCGGTCGGTGATCATCATGCCGCTCTACAACGAAGAGGAGACCCTCGCCCAGGTGCTGGACGAGGTGCGGCGTCACACCGACGCGCGGATCCTCGTCGTGGACGACGGCTCTACGGACGGTTCCCCGGCGATCCTGGCGGGGCACCGGGGGATCGAGGTGCTCACGCACGCGCAGAACGAGGGGTACGGGCAGTCCCTCATCGACGGCTTCAGGTACGCCATGGATCGCGGGTTCGACGCGGCAGTGACCATCGACTGCGATCTGCAGCACGAGCCACACATGATCCCGGGGTTTCTCGAGCAGGTCGCGCGGTTTGACATCGTGTCGGGCAGCCGGTACCATCCTGACACACCGGGTCGCCGCGACGACGCGCCGCCGGATCGCCGTCAGCTCAACGAAGAGATCACCCGGATCATCAACGAGTTGACGGGCTACCAATTGACGGACGCGTGGTGCGGCTTTAAGGCGTATCGGGTGCCGGGGCTCGCGCGCATGCGGCTCGACGAACGGAGCTACGGGTTGCCGCTGCAGGTGTGGCTCCAGGCGGCGCGGTTCGGGCTGACCGTGACCGAGATTCCGGTGCCCCGCATCTACAAGAATCCCAATCGCCGGTTCTGGGGCGGGCTCGACGATCCCGCCGCCCGGCGGACGTACTACCTGTCGACCATCGATCGTGAGGTGAGCCGATGGCGGAGTTTCTCGTGATCGGCGCTCATCCCGATGACGCCGAGATCGGGATGGGCGGCACGATAGCGGCGCTCGGACAGCAGGGGCACCACGTCACGCTCTTGGACTTGACGAACGGCGAACCGACGCCGATGGGCACGCCCGAACGGCGCCGCGAGGAAGGCGAGGCGGCCGCGCGCGCGCTCGGCGTCGCCCGCCGGATCACGCTTCCGCTGCCAAACCGTTACCTCGCCGACACCGTCGAGAACCGAATGGCCGTGGCCGAGGTGATCCGCGAGGTGCGTCCGGAGATCCTCTTCATCCCGTATTGGGTGGACGCGCACCCGGACCACGTCGCCGCTGAACACCTCGCCGAGGCGGCGCGGTTCTACGGGAAGTTGACGAAGACGGAGATGCGGGGCGAGCCGTTCTACGTGCCGCGGATCCTGCATTTCTTCTGTACGCACTACCGGCTCCACGTGGATCCCGCCTTCGTCCTCGACATCACCGACCAGATCGATCGTAAACTCGGCGCCATCGCGTGTTACCGAACGCAGTTCAACGAAGACCGCGGCAATCTTGGCGTCCTCGACGCCATCCGCACCGTGAACCACTATTGGGGCAGCCGCATTCGCCGACCCTACGGGGAGGCGTTCGCCAGCAAAGAGGCGATTGGGCTGCGCGGGCTGGGGGACCTGTTGTGACCGGCGAGCCGGCCACGGCGACGCTCGACTACACGATCCCCGAGCGCTCGGGCGAGGTGTTGATCGCGCCCGGACTCGATCGCGTCCCCAGCCTGCTCGCAGCATCGCACGCGGTAAGGTGGAACGGGGTCGAGGTGCTGGGCGTCCCGCTCGCCGAGTTCCGGCGGCGCGTGCGCGCGCGTGCGCTCCGGCTCGCGGCGGACTACACGGGTGGGGCCGCGCCCGACCCCGCGCAGGCGCTCGTCGTCATGGGCCACCAGCCCGTGCTGTTCCACCCCGGTGTCTGGGTCAAGTATTTCCTGCTGACGCGGATCGCGCGCGAGACCAGCGCGGCCGCGCTCCACCTGATTGTCGACACCGACGCGACGGGGCCGATCGGTGCCGACGTACCCGCGCAGCACGATCGGCTTGTACGCGTGCGTGAAACGCTCGTGGATCTTCCTGGCGACGTCCCGCTCGAGGCCGCGGCGGTCCCGGCCACTGCCGCCTGGGCGGGATTCCTCGGTCGCGTCCGGGGACATCTGGCGGCCGTGCCGGTGCCCGGGCTCCTCGCGCACTTGGACACGTGGGCGCAAGGGGTGCGGGAGGCCCGGACGTCGCACCACCTTGGGGAGTTCCTAGCGCGCCTCCGGCGGGGTTACGAGGCCGGCGCGGGCGCGCCGGCGTATCTCGAGCTGCCCATGTCCGTGCTCGCGGAGACCCCGGAGTTCCGCGCGTTCGCGCTGCATCTGCTGCGCGAGCCGGACGTGCTACGGCGTTCATACAACGCCCAGCTTGACGCCCACCGGCGGGCGCGTCGCCTGCGGTCGCCCGCGAACCCGTTCCCCAACCTCGCGGAGGACGGGGCGCTGATCGAGGCGCCGTTCTGGGTGGTGCGCGGGGGCAGGCGGAACGATCTCTACGTGTCGCGCGCGGGCGCCCGGCTCGAGCTCCGCACGTCGTCGGGCCCCATCGCGAGCGTTCCGGCGGACGCGTCCGGTGCGGACGCGCTGGCCGAAGCGGGCGTGGCGCTGCGGCCAAAGGCCATCACGCTGACGATGTTCGCGCGCCTGTGCCTCGGCGACCTGTTCATTCACGGGGTGGGCGGGGGGCGCTATGATCGCGTCACGGACGCGATCATAGCGGATCTGTTCGGATGCCGTCCCGTGCCGTACCTGGTCGCAACGGCGACGCTGCACCTGCCGTTGCCCGCGGAGGCCACGGGTGAGGAACGCCGTCGGCTCGAACGACTCCAGTCGGACTACCGACACAACCCGGACCGGCACCTCGAGGGCGCGACTGACGCGCAGCGGCGCCTCGTGGACGAGAAGTGGCGTCTCATCGGCGAGGTCGAGACGATGCGCCCGGGCCCGGACCGCCGGGCGGCGACGCGGCGGATCCGCGAGATCAACGTCGAGCTTGCTTCGTCCCTCGCGCCTGAACGTGCGCGCGTCGACGCGCGTCTGGCGGTACTTGACGGCGCCGACGCGGGAGGCGCGGCCGGATACCGCGACTATCCGTTCTTCCTGTTCGATCCGGTTGAGGTCGCCGCGCTCGCCGGGAGCCGGGAGCCGGCGAACTAGGACCGCCGCGTGGCCGAGCCCGCGGTTGCCGCGGACGACGTCTGGAGATCGTACGGGCGCGCGCGCGTGCTTCGGGGGACGACGCTCGACGTTCCGCCGGGCGGCGGGCTCGCGATCCTCGGGCCGAACGGCGCCGGGAAATCCACATTGCTGCGCGTGCTGGCTGCGTCCCTGCGGCCTTCCCGCGGGCGCGTCCGGATTCACGGACACGATCCCTGGGCCGAGCCGGCGGCGCGGGGCGCCGTCGGATTCGTCGGGCACGAACCCATGCTGTACGGCGGCCTCAGCGCGCTAGAGAATCTCCGGTTGTTCGCGGCGTTGTACGGGGTGCGGGACGTGC
>DATGJN010000116.1 GCA_035295165.1 bacterium | reverse complement strand
TGTGGTTCCCACACACGTTGTTGACACTCGCGACCGCTGGGACCCGCCCTTCCAGCGCCGTGTGGGGGCGATGGTGATTGTAGTAGTGCAACCACTTCGGAAACGCGACGCGGCGCTCCTCGTTGGAGCGGTAGAGCCGTGCGTAGGCCCACTCGCGGAGCAGGGTCTGGACGAACCGCTCGGCTTTGCCGTTGGTCTGCGGGTGATAGGGGCGCGTGATCTTGTGGCGGACGCGCAAGCGCCGAGCGGCCGCCCGGAAGTGGGGCGACTGCGTGTAACTTCAGCCGCGGTCGGTCATGATCCGTTGAATTCGGATCCCCTGCTCGGCAAAGAACCCCACGGCGTCGGTGAGGAACTGGACGACCGTGGGAGCCCGACCATCGGGGCGGATTTGGGCAAAGGCCAGCCGCGAGGCGTCGTCGATGGCCACATGGATGACTTCATAGCCGCCGCCGCGGCACCGGGTCGCGCTCGATCGTCCCCGGGCTCGGTGCCCGCCCCCCTTTGGGACCCGTGCCAGCGGCTTCATATCCAGATGCAGCAACTCCCCGGGGTGCTCGCGGACATAACGGACCGGCACGCCCGTGGAGCGGTCCAGGTCGCGCAGCCGCGTCATGCCGTGCCGCGCCAGGACGGCATAGACCGTCGAG
This sequence comes from bacterium, assembly GCA_035295165.1. Taxonomy (NCBI): domain Bacteria; species bacterium. Next base: position 97,945 of record DATGJN010000116.1, on the reverse strand, counting down.
CGGGGATGGCCGACGAGGGGGGCCAAGCGATGCGGTCCCCATCTGAGTCGCCGTCGCAGCATCAGGATCCGACGCTCCACCGCGGCGGGCACCTGACGGGGCGAGCCGTGGGGGCGGCTCGATCGATCTTCCAAGCCCGCGGCGCCCTCGCGGCGCCAGCGCCTCAGCCACTCGTACGCCGTCTCACGCGAGACGCCCATCGAGGCGGCCGCCTGACTTACGGGCCAGTGCAGCACCGTGACGCGCTGCACCAGCAGCAGCCGCCCCGCTGGTGTGAGTTTGCCGCGTGCCCGGCCCATAAACGCCTCCCAGAGTGGGGCTTAGCTGCTCTGCCCCACAGGAACGCTGGAAGGCTCTCATGTGTCAACAACCTATCTGGGAACTACAGCTAGTCTGCGTGCATTGTGGGCACTATGCATATGAAGGACTATCGTTCTAGGAGGCTGCGATGCGCGTGGATCTGTCTTTGCCCGACGGCTACCGGGCGCGGGAAATCCAGGGATACTTGTACCTGTTTGATCCCCAGGGTATTCCCCTGGTTGGCCCCACCGACGCCGACGCGGTAGAGGCGTACGCCTGGCGCGACGTGTGGCGTCAGATCGATCGGGAGCTCAACGAGGAACTCGCGGACCTCCGCGCGGGCATCCGACCACTGCACGGGTTGCGACGGCTGCGGCAGTATATGCGGATGGTGGACGCCACGTCCCAGGCGCCGCGCGATGCGAAGGCGGGGCGGCCGGCGCGCAGCGCTGCCGTGCTTTGGGAGGGTGCGGCCCGCTGGGGGGCCTTCGCCGCGGCGGCGGCGGCGATCGCCGGCGTGTTCTTGCTGGCGTCGCTCAACATCGCGCGCGTTCCTGAGAACCCGGGGTCGCTGGCGACCACGAGCTCTCTTGTGACGGCGTTCCTGGCGAAGCGTCCGGCGTCTGAGGCGCCGGCCAGAGCGTCCGGGAACGTGCGGATCATTTCGACCACGGGTCCGGTCGAGACGGCTCACGCCGGCGCGCGCGCCGTACGCGCTACGAAATATCGGCCGCCGATCCTGGGCTACGTGGTCAGTTTCGGGGAGTTCACCCGCGACGCCAGCGCGGACAGCATGATGCATTTCATCCGAAGCAAAGGGTACATCGTGGACGTCTCACCGGTTGGACAGGACTCCTTGGTCGCGAGTCGGCCGTATCGCACGCGGGCCGAGGCTGCGCGGCTGGCGAATGCGTTGCAGGAGATCGGCCTGCCGGCGCAGCTAGCAACCACGCACGTCCTCTAAGGCGTCTCGCCCGACGCGCACGCCCTCGCTCCGCTTGTGGTATCGTTGAGCGGTCCCTCGATGCCGTTCCCCAACGACCCAGCGACCTCCGTGGGGAGGTGTGCCGGGGTGCCCCGGTGACCCGCGAATGATCGGCGGACCACCCGCCGCCGTCGAAGTCTCCCCGCGGGCGGGCCCGGCGACCCCCGCGGCATAGCCGAATCTCCGTTCGGGCAAAGCGAGTGTACCGCCCTGCCTGAACGCGACCCTCTCGTTCCACTCGGACGAATTGGAAAGGCGAGTTCCGGGTAAAGTAGTAGTAACGCCGCGGGATCTTGTGTGCGCGCTACGAACGGAGAGGCGGCACTAACAGCTAGTCCAACGCGAGGACGCCATGCTTCCGCCGGTTCTGGGCATCATCCCGTTGCTGATTGAGATCTTTGCCGGTTTCCTGGCCGGCACCGTGGGGATGTCGCTGATCTCCAGCCCGACCCTGAGAGCGGTTGCGCAGAAGGCCCAGCCGAGCATCGGAATCGTCCTCGCCGATCGTCCGTCCGGCACGGTTTCAGGCACGGCGTTCGTGGTCGATCGGGGGATGGCCGTCACATCGTATCACGTCGTGGTCGGGTCTTCCCAACTGCGCGTCAAGTTCCCAAAATCGGCGTGGGTGGAACCGACGATCGTCGCTTCGGACGCCAGCAGCGACCTGGCGATCCTGGCGATCTCGGACCCGAGTGTGCCGCCGCTTCCCCTCGGCGACGCGGCGTCCGTTCGCGCGGGAGATGACATCCTCGCGTTCAGTTTCCCGTCGGTCGCAGATCTGACCAAACAGTCGCAGGACAAGGACAAGCAGGCCCGAGCGGCGCTCGTGACGGAAGCGACCATCAAGGCGCTTCGCAATGGGGTACTCGTCTTCCAACCCAAGCAGCGTCTCGGGGACGACGGTGGGCCGATTATGAACTTGAAAGGGCAAGTGGTTGGAACGGTGCGGGGGCAGCTTCCGGCGAGTGACGCCGCGACCAGCTTCGCAGTTCCGGCCGACGCGGTGAAACTGCTGCTCGCGGACGCGTTGAAACGTCAGGCCGCCGCGCTGACGCCGTCGCAGCAACCTCCGCCGGCCGCACCGGGGCAAGCGCAGCCTTCGCCCCCCACGTCACCGTCTACGCTCTCCGTGGCGCAACCGGTGAAGGAAGTGGCAGCCCCGCCACAGCCGCAGGCGCCCCCGCCGGTGCGCCCGCAGCCACCGCTGCCGCCGCACGTACCGCCCGCGGTCCCGTTGTTCTCGGTTGTGGCGGAGTCACCGCCACCGCCTCCGCCCGCTCCGACCCAACCGCAAGAGCCGGTATCGGCGCCGAGCCAGGCGCAGGGATCGGCACCGGCGCAGCCGCCGCATGCCCCGCCGACGGCACCCGCGCGGCCGCGCACCCCTCCGACGGCCCCCGCTCGAACGCCACCCGCGGCGCCCCCACGGTCGACGACGGTGACGCCTTCGAGACCGGCCGCGCCGTCCGCGGATCACTTCGCCGTGGTACCCGGCACGCGCGTCGGTCCGGTGAAACTTGGGATGCCGGTTCAGGACGTTCGGGCAACTCTCGGGGCGCCCTCCAGCACCGACTCCCAGAACGACGGCACCACGCTGGTGCGTTGGTACAAGCCTCCGCGCAACGACGGCATTGGCGTGCAGGTGACGAAGGGTGGAACGGTGGATCGGATCTGGGCGATTAACGACGGGCGCTTCACGACGGTGAAGAATGTCCACATCGGGAGCACCGAGGCCGAGGTTCGCGCGGCCCTGGGCGCGCCCTCGAATGTGGCCGTGGACGACGCTGGCAAGACCAAGACGCTGTACTATCGAGCGCTCGGCCTCTGGTTCTACATTCAGCTCGACCGCGGGCTGCTCTTCTACAACCAGGTCTACGAAATCGGGGTGCTGGGGCGCTGACGGGCGGGCGACGTCTCGCGCAAGGGAACGGACGGCGTTCGCGGGTGTACGCACGTCTAACACGGGCCCACCGTGGGCACGATACCAAGTGCGTACCCATAGAGCGCCTCACGAACAGGCAAACCCGGAGTAATCCGGGGACGCAAAGCCACAGAGCCACGGCATCGTGGCTGGCTGGGCCGCCGAAGAGGACGCTACCAATCCCGCGCGATCGCGGGAGGAGGTGGCTATATGCTTCGGCAGAAGGTCCTCGGCAAGCGCATCGACGAGTTTCTCCTCGACGCGTTCATCGTGTGCTTCGCCGCCGGTAATCTCGTCCATTCCCTTGCGCCCGTGGCCGCCGCGACGTTTGTGGTGGCGGTGGTGCTCTGTATTGATTTCTCCGCGCGGCACGCCCATCCGTTCCTGTACGATGCGCCGAAGGGGCGCCGCAGCATCCCGAGAGACTACGGCAGGCCCGGGTAGGGGCGGCTCGCGGTCCGACGACCTGCCCGGTCTACCGCGACCTCTTTCTGGGCACGAAGTACATATCATGGAGCGAGAGCGCCGCAACATCTCACGCATTGGACGCCAGCGTCGGGGCGAGTTCGAGGCGTCGCTTCAGCGCCTGCGGGACTTGGGGCTGCCCAACTGGGCGGTGCAGTGTTACGGTCGCGCTGCGCGGATCGCCGGGCAACTCCCCCATGAGCTTCTGTGCCGGGTGGGAGAGTGGACGGCGAACCAAATGCTGGGCGCGAACCCGAACGGCAATCCGTCGGGCAGCCTCATCGACCCGGATCTTCCATCGGACCCGCGTCCCGGCGACGAGCCGGGCTCCGCCGCCGCGGCGCGCAAGAGAGGGCGGGCCCACTAGCGACGAGTGCGTCCGGTTGGATCCGTGCTCCCGCGGACAATCGAGGCTACCGGTTTCCGAGGAGTCGACGCGCCGAGAGTGGTCGGCGCGTCTTGCTTCTGGAAGTCTAAGGCCTCTCGTCAGGGGGCACGACCACAGTGAGCGCTCCACTGGGACGGATCGTGCATTCCGGCTCTTCACGATCGGAGGAATCGGGCGATGCCCGCGACCATTAGCCTCGGCTCGACCGGAGACGATGTCAAGCGCCTGCAGAGAGTCCTCGCCCGCATGTTGCTCTGGAATCCGTTCGGGCCGATCACCGGCGTCTTCGACGCCGGCCTCCAGACGTCGGTCGAGAATTTCCAACAGAGCAACGGCCTGACCGTGGATGGGATCGTCGGTCCTGCCACGTGGGCGAAACTGCCGAGCTACCGGGAAGCCTCCCCCACGTTGCAGCTCGGATCGACGGGGCCGGCGGTGGCGTGGTTGCAGCAGGCACTGACCGGTGCCGATGTCGTGATCCAGTTCGTGCCGTACGCGGGTCCGATCGACGGCATCTTCGGCCCGATGACGGAGACGGCCGTGCGCGCGCTGCAGACGTGGGGCGGGACCACCGTCGACGGGGTCGTCGGCGACGACACGTGGTTCACGTGGATGACGCCCGGCTCGGCGCAGCAGCTCACGCTCGAAGCGGCCTGCGGGCTCCTGCGCGGCCTGTTGTGAGCCCCAAGGATGGGGGCGATGCCTGCGTGGGGACGCCTTGACCACAGGGAGTCGATGGATCGATGACGGCGATCAGGCCTCAGAAGGGCCCAGGCGAGCGGAGGATCCCGGAGACGCGGGCAAGCATCACCCTGAGGTGGCCGCGCGAACGCATCGATGTGGTCCATGCGGAGGCCCGGCGTCGAGGCCTGACCGTGACGGATTTTCTTTGGTCCCTCGTTACGGAAGCGGGTACACGGCAGGAGGGCGCTGATCCGTTCTTGCAGGTGATGCTCGAGGAGACGGAGGCGCTGTGCGCGCCCCGCGAGGAGATGACGGGGCCTCGCAAGGCCGCGCTTCTCCTGCACAAGGTCCGGATTCTGAAAGCGATCCATCAGTACGCCGGGAACGTCCCTCCACAGGAGTGGGGAACGCTGCTGGCAATTGCCGGGGAGCTGCAGGCGGTCGCGCCCGAAGCCCCGGAGCGTGCGAGCCCGGGTCCCCCGAAGAGTCACGACGGACGGCGCAGGCGCCAGGAGGCGCAGGCTCTGGAATCGGCCGGAACCGCCGCCCAGGAACAACTGGCGCGCCAGATACAGGAAGCGCAGGCACGGGCGCGCGCCGCGCTCGGGCATCCGCTCCCACGGCCTGTTGGGGAGACAGCCGGCGCGCTTCCACCCGCGCACGACTCCCACGAATAGGAGCCGGCTTCGTTGACGCGCCGGGGCCAGCCGGCCGGGGGCGCGCCGTGCGCTACGCTGTGGACGGAAGCAGCAAGCCGGGATCGGGGCGGATCATCTCCAACTCGGAACCGGTGAGCCGAACGAAGTTGTCCTGCTTTACGTCTTCCAAGAGCCGATCGAGGCCCGCGTCGAGCCGCGAGAGCTCGAGCACCGTGCACGACGCCGTGCCTTCGGTCCCCGCGTCGTGGGGGGACGCCGCATGCGACATCACATAGACGCCCCTCGTGAGCACGCCGGGCACCGCCCGCTCAAACGCCGCGACCGTGTCCGCAAGCGTGCGGATGTCCTCGTCGGATGGCGCGCTTTCCCTGGCGCGGAACAGGAGCACCGTGTCGTGACAGAGCGCGGCGAGGTCGACGTCTGATCGCGCCGTGCCTTCGGCGACGGCGACCGTGTCGCAGTGCCGGCGCTGCAGGGCCGCTTCGACCGCCTCGCGAATCCACCGGGTGCTCCGAATGAACTCCTCGCCCTGCGCGCTGAGGCTGTACAGGACGTCGTGGGCTTCCTCGCTCAGGGGGCGGCGGCAGTGCGGACAGCGCAGCGTCAAGGGCATGGCGGTTTCGACTTCAGTAGCGTCTTCTCCGATACCGACGATCTGACCGCTCTCCCGGCACACGAGCACGAACGCTCTCTCCACGAACTTCTCGGGAACGAGTCGGTCCATCACCTCGGGATCGACGGGGGTTCGGGAATGGTCGGTGATCGTGTCCGTCCGAGAGCGCAATATGGAGGGCCGCCCCAACACCAGCGGCGCGTGCTGCAGGGCGAGCAGTGCCTGCGCCGCCGCGAGCGGCCTGGCGCCCGAGGCCGGCGACGCGGCGGGCCGATCGAGGCCGAGGATCGGCAGCCACTCGTGCCGGAACCGTTGAATGCGCGCGGCGCCGTTGTTGGCGACGGCCTCCGTATCCAGCACGAGCCTGACCGCGGTACAGACACGGTGGGCGTCGTTCTGGGACCGGCCGAGCGCGAGAATCGAGACGACCGTCCCCGGCGTCCCGTTTGGCGCCGGTCGCTCACACAGGAGAACCCTGGCGGTGGAATCGGCGGGAGGAATCAGCGCGTCCACGGTGCGGGCCGCTTCAGGTCGTCCGCCAGGGACCGGCAAGGCGACGCCGGGCAGGTACCGTCGAACCAGTTCGGCCGTGTCTCGCCGCAGGCTCTGATAGCCGCTGTCGGTCAGCAACGACGAGATACGCTCGCCCGCATGTGTTTCGTCCCCGAAGTACTCGTACTCGACGTACTCGAAGTCCATGGCCTCTCCCGCCTGTGCGCGCAGCGTTGATCTCGGCAACGCGACCGTAACATCTCTTGCCCAATTTGCGCCCGAAAAAGACGGACCGGTGGGCGCGGGGGGGGGCGACGGCCCCCTGGGTCACGCGCCTCGGCCGATTGGGCCGCGGCGGGTTCCGAGGCGATCGATCGTGTACCTTCGCCGCCGGGTCATGCCCCAGTGGGCGCGGTGACACGCCGGGCGGATCGCGGGTCCTCCGCCGCGCGTGTTGCGCGGGACGATCGCGTACAGCGAAAGCCCTGGGTCGGAGGCTCGATGCTGTCAGGGTCGGCGTGTGCGATACCGACGAACGGGTGCACGTGGCGAGACCACGATGAGGCCCGGCGGCGCCGTGGCCCCGCTGACCCCGTGGTGTGCGGTCGCCAGCTCGGCGAGACGCGGCGCCTGGCCTCTGGCTGCGGCCTGCGAAACCGACGCCGGCCGCGCTCGCCGTTGAGCCGCGCGGCGACGCTGATGCCTCACGTCCGGACGATCACGCCCAGGTCCACAAGCCGCCGATCGAGATCTCGCAAGCGCCGCCGATGCTCGATTTCGGCCGTCACAGCGTCCTGCACGTAACCCAGGATCGCCGCCTCCATCGGCTGCTCGGTCTGCTGTTCGCGCGCCCAGACCAAGTCAGAGAGCTGACGCGCCAATTCCTTCAATTCCACGGGCGCTCTCCCTTCTTGCGCGGGTGGCTCCAGGCGTCGAATGCCTCACGAGCCCCGCGCTGAACATGCCCACCCAGCAGGCGCCATAGACGGCGGCGCGCGTGTTCTCGCGCGGCGCCGCCGCCCGAGCGGCATTTGGTAGGCGTGTCTTTCGGCCGCCAATTTTGGGCACAATCGAGAAGCGTAGGGTGCGTCCGTCCTGCTCGCGCCTCCGAGGGCAGCATTCACAAGACATCTGGCGGTGGGGTGTTCTAATGGATCACGATGAGTGGAAGCAGTGGCTGGCCGAGGCTTCGTCGCTCCTTGACGGAATGGACAACGAGGTTACGGATCGCGTCCCCGACTGGGACACGTTTCGGGCGACCTTCAAACAGGCGGGGGGAGCCGCGGAGGCGCTGCAGGCGGAGACCGCGGTCGCCCACCAGCAACTAGCCGCCGCCTATCGGTCCGAGGGGAATCTCGCGCAGCAGGTGCTGCGTGACGCGCATGCCTGCGCCAAGGCGCTGCTTGTTGCCGGCCGCACGGCGGCCGATGAGATTCTTGCCGCGGCCAGGGCCGGTGGGGATCGGGCGCGGGAGGAGGCCAAAGCCTCCGCGATCGCGACGTTGCGAGACGCGCGCGAGAAAGCCGAGGAAGCGGTCGCGTCTGCCGAGCGCCTGGCTGCGCAGAAGACGGCCGAGGTGCGACACGAGGCCGAGTTCATGCTGGAAGAGGCGCGCCAGAAGGCCGGGGAGGCCGTGGCGACCGCAGAACGGGAGGCCGGGCAGAAGGTGGCCGACGCCCAGCACGCGGCTGCGTCGCTGCTGGAGGACGCGCGCCAAAAGGCCGCGGAGGCCATGGCGACCGCGGAGCGGGAGGCCGGGCAGCAGGTGGCCGAGGCCCAGCACGACGTCGAGCTGATCCTGGAAGATGCGCGGGAGAAGGCTGAGAACGCGGTGGCGACCGCGGAGCGGGAGGCCGGGCAGAAGGTGGCCGAGGCCCAGGTCATGCTGGACGATGCGCGTCAGCGGGCGGACGCTGTCAAGAGCGACGCAGAACGATATGTCGGCGACCTGATCGCCAGAATGGAACGTCTGCTGCCGCAGCAAGAAGAACTGGCGCGGGCGTTCCAGCATCTCATGCAAGAGTATTCGACCGTCGTCGACACGGTGGGGCGCGTCCAGACGAACGCCCGCAGTGAGGTCATTCCCAGGTTGCAACGCCTGATTGCCTCGCTGCGGAGCGGCGACCCCGTCGACGTCGCGGAAGAGCACGCCCCGGCGTCGAGCGGCGGTTCGGAGCTCGGGCACATCGTCGCGGCGAGCCGCGCTGAGGCCGCCGACTATCCCGGCTCGAGCGGAACGTCCTCGGGACCGAACGGTATGGTCGATCCTGCTCGGCGGAACGCGCACGCCGAGACGCACGGTGCGGTCGAGCGGGTCGCCGACCAACCCGAATTGGGGCAGGCGCACGCCGCGGCGAGCGGCGCGCATGCCACGGATCAGGCCGGTCCGCGACAGGGACCGACCGCGTTGACCGGCACGGTGGCGTTGGAGGGAACCTCGGACGCGCTGACCGATAGGTTCGTGGAAGCGATGGCCCGGTTGCCTCACGTGAAGCGGGCGGTCCTGGCCACCCGGTGGCAGGTCCCGCGGCTTGCCATGATTGACGTCACAATCGACGGCGACTCCTTGACCAGCCTCGACTTCTCGCAGCTCCAAGAATTCACGGTGCGGGTGACGAACACGACGCAGACGATGGTGGTACTCCGCGTGGAGGAACGCGTCGATCCCGTGGACGTGGTTACCTCTCAAAGCGGGAGCGCCGACCGGAGCTGATCCGGAACCCGTGACCGTTCGCCGGGACCCGCCGCCGGCTTACGGCGGCCCCGGCGCGCGCCAGCGCGTGCCAACGGCAGGACGACTTTTCCGCATGACCTCACGATCGCGCACCGGACACCCCGTGGGGGACGCCCGACCCTGCACGAGCATCGCACGATGCCGGCAGGCCTCGAGCGAGCTGGCGGCGTATGGACACGACAACCCGGTCACGCCCCACGGGCCGAGGGGATTGTCCCGCAGATCTATTCGACGTAGTAGACGCAGACGGCGAAGAGAGTAGACCGCAGCGGACGCAGGGTCGTCGGCGGGCCGCGGCATGGCGACGAAGTCGCCGCTCGCCCGCGGTGGCCGCACCATGCATGGGGAAGGGCACACCGGGCGACCGGAGGAGGCATCCGACCATGCATCGCGCATCGGCGAAGACGCGCTTGGCCTGGGTCGCCATGCTCCCCGGCCTCCTGGGGGTCCTTCTCGCGGGGGCGGCGGCCCGGCCGGCATTTCCGCAAACGCCCGGTACGGTGTCGGTGGTCGTCCTCGGATACCGCGCGCCGGCCAGCACGGTCGTCCCCGACGACGAAATGGAACTGCTCGCGATGACGAACGAAATCCGTACGGCACGTCAGCTGCCACCGCTGCTCATGAGCGCAGCGTTGCGGACGGTGGCGCGGGACCATTCGCGGGACATGGCGCTCTCCGGGTACGTCGGTCACGACTCCCCGCAGGGGCAATCATTCCTCGCGCGGCTCGCCGACGTCGTGCGAGGTGGCACGGTCGTCGCGGAGAACGTGACCGCGGCGTTGACCGTGGAGCAGGCCCACAACGCGTTCATCCACAGCCCCGGCCACCTCCAGAACATCCTGAACCCTGCGTTTCGTAGCGTCGGCGTCGGCGTCGCCACAGCCGGCGCCGTGGGGTTCATGGTGACGGAGGACTTTTCACAATAGCGAGGACATCGCTCGGACTGACGTCGACTCCTCAGCCACCCCAGCCTTCCGCGTCCTTCGACGCCACCGTCGCCAACGGCGTGGGCCTCCCGATCCCGCCTACGGTCCGGTTCGGCGTCGACACCATCGGAGGAGCGGGAACGCACTTTTCTCAACGAGAGGGGTGCCAGAGACGGCGGCCCACGAGACGAGCGGAGTCGCGGCCCGTCGGTACCAGGGGATGACGTGGGGGACGCCTTGGTCCGGGGGTGGCGCGACCGCGGCGCCCGCGTGCGGACCGGGTGCGGGTCAGAGGCCGAGCGTTTGCGCGACCCACAGCGCCGCTTGGCCACGAAGGAACTGGCCGCTCGGCCACGCCAGCGAGGTTTCCGCGGCGGTTTGAATGTCCTGTCGCTCCTGATCAGTCAGAACATCGTTCGGCCGCAGGGTCATGTCGTCGAATCCGCTCATGATGCCGGCGACGCCGAGCAGGTGAGCCGCGACGAAGAGGGGTTTGTCGTCGAACGGGACGTCGGCCCACCAGAACAGCGGCACGCCGGCATCGAGCAGCGTGTGCTGATACTGGCCGAGCAGCCTCGGTGTGCTCCAGACGTCGCGCGGCGAGACGTGCTGCTGGATACAGAACGCGGCGAGCGCGCCGGCCGACTCGCCGATGTTCCATTCGACAGGATGCAGGCGATAGGCGCCGTTCGTGATGTGCGTGACCCCAATGTTCTTGCACGACGCGAGGACGTTGGTCACGCGCACAGGAACCAGCGCGCCCATCGGGATCTGAAACGGCTTGATGCCGACGAACGACTGCGGCATCCCCACGGCGGCGAGCCCGTGAATGTCCATCCCGCCGTACAAGCCGATGCCGCACGAGTCGGCGTACGGTTTCGCGCGCGGGCCGGCGTTGAGGGCCGCGTCGAGGTCTTGCTGGACGATCGTCCGCAGGGCCTGGATGCGGCGGGACTCCCGGATGTACGGCGCCGCGGCGGTGCCGTCCGGGGTGTCGAAGAGGTCGCCGCGCGGTTTGAGCTCCGGAAAGCCGAGCCGGCTCGGGGTGTCGTCGCGCGGGCATTCCGTCTGGAGCCAGTAGATGTAGCCGAGCGCGGCCTGCCGCGCGGCCTCGATGACTGCCAGGTCGGCGGCCGGATCCCCGGTCGGCAGTGTGCCTCCCTGGTAGTCGTTGCCGAACGTGTTGATCATGCTGAGATCGAAGGGGAGCGCCGGATCATTGAAATTCGTCGCAGCGATGAAGCGCCGGTACGTCCACATGTCCTTGCCGGGCACAAACATCGTGCTGATGTACCCGTCGAGGATCGTGTAGTCTTGCATGGCCTTCAGCCGATCGTAGTCGGCGGGCTTGGCGATCGTATAGTTCTCTCCGGCCGGTCGGCGCTCGAGTGCGATGGCCATGGTGATCGGCTGAATCCAGTCGGGACGCGGCGCATCTGGGGCTCCGGGCTCTCCGGTCTGTGAGTGGCTCTCGGCGCCCAGGACGTGCTCGACGTTTGCGAGCGGCAGCAGCTCGCCGAGATCGGTGGCGTCGAGAAAGAACTTCGCGACATACCGCGTCGCGGTGCCGCCGGCGTCGGTGGCCGTGACCGCCTGTACCACGTCGCCCTGCACCTCGGCGGCGGTCACCCGTGTGAGCGGGCGAAAGTGGATATTCGGGCTGGCGGTGAGCTGTTGAACCAGCACGTCGTGCCCGACGCGAGGATGCATCGAGAAGCCCGGGTAGTCGCCCCCGGGGTTCAGCGCCGGTTGCTGCTGTCCGGCCGCTGACAATCGGAAGTTGTTGCGGTAGTAGAGGCGCACCAGATGACGAAACTCGCGGTAGGACGCGGTGCTGCCCACCGTTTCGACGTAGCGGTTCTCGTCGGGTTTCGTCACCCCCTGGGCGGTGAACTGCCCACCGGCCCAGGCCGTGGCTTCGAGCAGACATACGCTGGCGCCCATGGTGGCCGCGCGCAACGCCGCCGCTACTCCGCCGAGACTGGCGCCGACCACCAGGATGTCGTAGGTGACGTCAGCCGCGGGCATGCGCCCACCCTCGGAAGGAACCGGCGCGGCGGGGTGCGGCGGGCCGCCGTGCGCCACGTCGACCGGGTGGCTCCGTGTTCACCGCCGGTCGATCCAATCCGGATGGCTCGGAATCGCGACCACGGCGACGCCGTCAAACCAAGCCTGCACCCCGGCCGCGACTTGAATCTTGACGCGCGCCGGAAACAGGCCGCTCTCGTTCTGCGCGGATCCGACGGCGAACAGGTATTCCCAGTTTCCGTTCCCGGAGTGTGCGACGGTGACGAAGTCCACCCACGTGTCGGTCGTCTGCAATCGGATCGTTGCACCCGGAGCGTAGGCTTTGGCCCAGCAGCCGACGCCGTAGGTCCGTCCGGCCGCACACTGCATGCCCGGCTGGCTGATCCACGTTTCTCCCGCGGAGGCATCGACCTTCACGCTGAAATGGCCGCCGCCGTCATTTCGGACGTTCGCAAACGTGGCGTCCGGCGCGGCGGCTTCGGCGGACACGCCGCCCGCCCCCTCAAGCGCCCAGCCGATCAGGAGTGCGTTGGTCCATTGTTCGAAGCCCGCGTTGGCGATCTCAAGCCCCGGCGCGCCCGTGCCGGCGAGCTCGTGCAGCAAATTGCTCGTGATCTGATCGACCGACGTCCACGTCCCATCCGCGCTCAGGCCGCCCGCCCAGTTCACCGTCCCGGCGGTAAAGGCCGTGCCCCCGCGCTGATACAAGCCCATGGTCGCGTGCCCGGCCTGCCCCCCGGCCGCCCAGTCGGTCAGGTCCGCCGTCGCCAGCACGACGAAGTTCTTCGGCGTCCCGTCGGTGCCAAGCACGATGGGCGGGGTGCGGCCCGGCGCGATCAGCGCGGCATCGGTTTCATAGCCGATGACGGTGTCGTCGACACTCGTGCCCTTGCCGAACTCATCGCCGTTGGCCAGGCCGGTGCCCCGGAACACCCAGTGCGCCGCGTTGGTGACCGTGTACCCCCGGTACCGCTTCGCCGGGTCGATCGGATCGTTCCACCAGCCCGCGCCGTTTCGGTACCCGACGCCCGTCATCGAGTTCTCCGGCCGGAGCAGCGGCGCTTCGGCCCAGCGGACGGTGATACGCTGCGGGTCCTGTCGATCGGGGTCCGGGACACCGATGTCCGTTTCTTTGTAGCACATCATGATACGGCCGCCGTTGCTGAAGTCGAACCGGATCTGCCAGTAGCACGTGTTTCCACAGAAGAAGCACACGTTGCCGCCGTTCGCGATGAACGTTTCCACCTGGTCGCGCATCTCCCACGACCAGTACTCGTCGTGCCCGAAGCTGAGCAGCAACCCGTAGGTCTCCAGCAGCCGCGCGTTCGTGTGCAGGTCTACGGCGGAACAGTACTCCACCTCCGGCGCGTGGGCGTCGGCCCATTGCAGGAAGGGCACCTGATACTGCTCGTACAGGGTCAGATCGGCGTACGGACGGTCAAACGAGATCCTCGGGGCAAACGGGGTGCTGTACAGACTCCGGCCGCCCCACGCATTGTACGCTTGCGCGGTCGTATCGTTGAGCTTGACGAGGATCTTGGATTTCGCCCCGGGGACGGCGGCCCGCACGACGAACGGGATCCACGCGACCTGGTCGGCAGACGTGATCTTCCCGACATAGTACCCGCTGGTCCAGCCTGGCGGGACGGTGATCTGGCATCCGGCCGCCGGCGGCCACCCGCAGCCACCGACGGCGAGGCTCGCGTCGTCCTGGTCCCCGGGCGTGAACGCGGTGCCGTTGCAGGTCTGGACGAGTTGATCGGCGAGCCCGCGGCGGTAGATCTCCAACGTGAAGCTGCTGTGCGCTTGGTCGGCGCGGACACTGAACGTCACGGTGTCCCCGGGTGCCGCCGACGTCGCCGACGCGTAGCCTTCTATCGTCGCCATGTCCGTCTCCGCCCCGGCGCTGCGTGCAGCCTATTCATGCGGTGGACGCGGATCGCGCACCGATTCCATCCGGGCGCGCGACAGCGCCGTCGCCCACGTCCCGCGGGGTTCGTTGATGACCAGGTCTTCCACCGCGGCGTGGACGGCCATCAGCTCGCCCTGGGAGAACGCATCCACTTGCAGGAGCACGTCATCCTTGTCCGGCGCCCCGTAGAGGCCGTGCGGGACGACCCGCGTGCGGGCGCACCACCGTTCCAGGATGGATCCGAAGAGCGGTCGCATCGTCCCGATCCAATAGACTTTGCCGTCGACGCGGTTCCGCACCTTGGTCGTGATGCCAAGTTTGTTCATGACCCTGTCCTTGCCGTCGTCCAAACGTAGAATGTGGGTTGCCACAATGCGCCACCACTTTGCTAGGATTTGGAATCCCCTGTGTCCGGCTTATGCCCACCGCGCGCCCGTCTTAGAACGCCACGGCGCTGGGGCGCGACGCGTGTCGGACGGCGGCAGGGAATGCCCCGCGCCGTGCCAAAGTGTCTTGGGAGCGGTCAGGTTTCCCGCCAGACTAAGCATCGTAGCAGAGACTGACGTCGGGACTTCTAACCCCGTTCGGTTCCCGCTCGTTTCGGGCCGGCGACGGGTATTGTTTGCCGTCCGACGTTCCACGGCTACGAGGGAGGTGGCATCGGGTGCGCAGCCAGACACGAACGCTGTTGATTATCGTGATTGGGCTCTTTGTCTTGTTGGGACTCGTCGTCTTCGGGCGGGGGTATTTTGTGCGGCAGAGCGGGTTGATCGACCCGCCAAAGTGGGCGACAGGCGATCAATGGACGTGGCACAACTCGGGCGGCCCGGACGTTTCGTTCAGCGTGCTTCGCGTTCAGCCGGACTGGTACGAGGTCCAGGTGCGGACGCGCACAAGTACCCAGACGATCCGCGTCGGCCAAGACCTCTCGCTGCAGAACGCTGACTGGTTCCGATTCCAATGGCCCCTCACGCCCGGGCACACCTGGGTCTACCAGGTGACCGGCACTGCGAACGGTCGCAACGTGACGTGGCAGGGGACCGCGCGCGCGGCGGCGCTGGAATCCGTGACCGTGCCCGCGGGCACGTTCGAAGCGGTGCGGATCGACGGCCGCCACTGCAATCTCACCGCGGGTGGGTGCGGTACCTTCACGATGTGGTACGCGCCGAAGGCTGAGTACGTGGTCAAGTTGGTCGTTGGCAACACGCCGTACTGGATACCCGCGGTGAGGGGCTTCCGGCAGGAACTGCTCTCGTATCAGGTGCACTAGCCAGGCCCGAGATCCGCGCCGCGCGGCTTCGAGCACGGGCACGTCCGCGGGGGTGAGTGGACGCAGACCAAACGCACGATGCCTTGCGGCCTGCGTCCAGATCGGCGGCGTCCACGCGCGGGGGTGCGCGGCCAGCCTCTCTTGCCGCCACGACGCGGGATGCGCGGTGAATGCGGGCGCCCCTCCGGATCCGAGGTCAGAGGCGATCGGAGGGTCGGCCTGCCCCGGTCCGTGGGTCAAGCATGTCTCTGATACCGTCCCCGAACAGGTTGAACCCGACGATCGCGAGGATGATGGCGATTCCGGGGACGGTGGCAAGCCACGGCGCGACCGTGAGGAAGTTGCGCCCGGCCCCGATCATCGCCCCCCAGGAAGGCGTGGGCGGTTGGACGCCCAGGCCGAGGAAGCTCAGGCTCGCCTCGATCAAGATGGCGCTGCCGATCCCGAGGGAACACTGCACGATGAGCGGGGAGAGCGTGCTCGGGAGGACGTGCCGCCCGAGCACCCGCGCGTCGCTCGCCCCCATTGCCCGCGCGGCTTCCACGAAGTCCTGCGCCCGCAGCGAGAGCACGCTGGCCCGCGCCAGCCGCGCAAACGTCGGCGTATAGACGATGGCCACGGCGACGATCGCGTTGAGCATCGACGGGCCGAGCACCGCGACGATGAAGATCGCCAGGAGCACCACGGGAAATGCGAGGAGCGCGTCCAGGCACCGGCCGATCACCGCGTCGAGCGCCTTGCCGTAGTATCCGCCGAGCAACCCGAGGAAGACACCGGCCAGGGCCGCCACGACCATGGTGCTGACGCCCACCAGCAGCGAGATGCGTACGCCGTACACGAGTCGGCTAAGATAGTCCCGGCCGATCGTGTCCGTTCCCAGCAGGTGCGCCCGCGACGGCGGTTGCAGGCCGATCTCGCTGAACTGCGCGTAGGGGGAGTACGGGGCGATCCATGGTGCCAGGGTGGCGGTCAGCACCATGGCCACCACGAGCACCAAGCCGCCGACGGCGAGACGGTTGTGCCGAAAACGACGCCACACGCCTGGATTCCCTCAGCGCGCCGGGCGCCCGGCTGCCGGTGCGCGGGGGCGCCCGTATGGAACGTCGCGCATCACTCGTACCGGATCCTCGGATCGAGCAGGGTATACACGACGTCGGCGGCAAAGTTCGCGACGACGAACACCACCGTCACGTACAGCACCACGCCCTGCACGACCCCGTAGTCGCGTTGTTCGATGGCGTTGAGCAGCAGGGTGCCGACGCCCGGCCAATTGAACACCGACTCGGTGATGATCGCTCCTCCGAGCAACCCGCCGAACAGCAGCGCGAACGCGGTGATGACCGAGAGGAGCGCGTTCTTGAGGGCGTGGCGCAGAACGACCCTGGTCGCAGTGACCCCCTTTGCGAAGGCCGTCCGGATGTAGTCCTGCCGCAGCGCGTCCAACAAGCCGGCGCGGAGAAATCGCGCCAGCGGCGCCGCCAGTCCGATCCCGAGGGTGACGGCCGGCAGCGCCACGTGCCGCAGCGCGTCCCCCGCATCGACGCTCAGCGGCACGTACCCGGACGGCGGGAACCAATGGAGCCCCATCGCGAACGTCAGCAGCAACATCAGACCGAGCCAGAAACTGGGCAGGGCGACACCGAGCAGGGCAAACGTCGATGTGATCCCGTCCACGACGGATCCGGGCCGGGTGCCCCCAAGGATGCCGAGCGGCACGGCGACCGCGACGCCGACGAGCGCGGCGTCCACCGTGAGGAGCAGCGTCGCAGGGAACCGGCGCTGGATCAACGACAGCGCGGGCTGCTTCGATAGCCACGACACGCCGAAGTCGCCGCGCGCCGCGTCACGCAGCCAGCGTGCGTATTGGACGTAGATCGGTCGGTCGAGGCCCATCTCGTGGCGCAGCCGCGCAAGCCCTTGCGGGGTGGCTTCCGTGCCCATCTGCATCGCGGCCGGATCCCCCGGGACGAGTCGGATCACCGCAAAGATGATGGCCGAAACGAGAAAGAGCAGGACGACGGTCTCGAGCGCGCGCCGGCCGAGGTACCGAGACATCCGCCTGCGACCCGGACCTCCGACTCGCGACCCTCCGGGTTACCCGCTCCACGCCCACGGTTGATACAGCGCGGGCGTGCTGTTCGGCAGCAGCGTGAGGTCTCTGACCTTGTCGTTCGCGGCCCAGGCGTTCTCGATCGACTGCATCTTGATCAGCGGCACGTCCTCGTCCAGCGCGATGCGCAGCAGCTGCGCGTACATCGTCCGCCGCGCCGCGCGGTCTCGGGTGGCCTTCGCCTTGTCGAACAGGGCCTCGACGGTGGGGTTGGAATAGCCCATGAAGTTGTTGCCCTGATCTTTGCGCAACACGCTGCTGAACAACCCGTCGGGATCGGCTTCCCGCGTGTACGAGCCGACGGTGAGGTCTGCGTTCTTCCCCACCCACACGTCCTGGACGTAGAGCCCGAAGTCCATGGTCTCGATGTCGAGCTGCACCCCGAGCGTGTTCCAGTCGTGCTGGATGATCTCAAAGGCCTTGCCGGCCCAATCCGGCTTGTTGAACAGACGCGCCTTCGCGCGCACGGGGAGCGCAGCCCCGGACGCATCCACCAGCTTCTTGGCCGCCCCGAGGTCGAACGCCGGGCATCCGAGATCCGTATAGGCCCAATGTCCCGGCGGAATTAGATTGCACCCTGGCTGTCCCGTGCCGAAGAACACGTTCTTGTTGATCGCCGCGCGATCGACCGCGTGCGCCAGCGCCTGCCGCAGCTTCACGTTGTCAAACGGCGGTCGGCGGATGTTGAAGTCGATACAGGCATAGGAGGCGGAAAAGTCCTGTCGCAGCAGGTGCAGCCCCGCGGTGGTCTGGATGTCCTTCCGCAGCTGTGCGGGGATGCTCGTCGCGACGTCGATCTGGCCCGACTTGAGGTTCGCGACCCGCGTGAGGTCCTCGGCGATGACGGTGGTTACAATCTCGTCCGGCAACTTGCCGAGCAGCGCCTGGTTCCAGTGCTTGGGAAACTTCCGGTAAGTGACGTGGTCACCGGGCACCCATTCCACGAACATATACGGTCCGGTCCCGACCGGCTTGGTTTCGATTTGGTCGACCGTCTTCGAATCGCAGATCGATACCGATGGAGCGGCCAGATTCGAGAAGAAACTTGCGTCCGGCTGTTTGAGCTTGATCTGAAACTCGTACGGGCCGGTCGCCTTGTAGGACTCCATCGAGACCATGTACCCGGCGAACCGCCCCTTCGGGCCGATCTCGGCGCCCCGGTGAAAGCTGTACGCCACGTCGTCCGCCGTGAGTTCACGCCCGCTGTGAAACAGCACCCCCCGCCTGATCTTGAACGTGTAGGTTACGTTGTCCGACGCGACCGTCCACGACTCCGCAATGTCGGCCAACGGGTTTTGCATCCCGCGGTCGTAGTTGACGAGGCGGCCGAAGATCAGCGTGGTGGCAAAGACGTCCACGGTCGCCTGGGCCACGCCGAAATCCAGCTTGACGATATCCTGATCGTATCCCACGCGCATCACGCGCGCGCCGGCGGACCGTCCCGCGCGGGTCCACAGCAGCGGGGTCGCGAATCCGAGCGCGGCGCCTGTCGCCGCGACCTTGAGCAACGAGCGGCGTGTGACGGGGCGGCCCGATGGCGTCGGCGCGACTCGTTCGCCTCGATGCCTCTTCACGCGTACCCCTCCCTCGTGACCCGGCGCGTCGTCGATCTGCCTGGTTCCTGAGTCGTTCGCCGCACAACGAGGCTTCCCTCCGGCTTGATCGCGCGAGCGGTGGCATCCCGACGCACGGGCCGCGCTTCGGCGTCGCGCCCGCGCCCGGGCGGGGCGCGCGAGGGCGTGGTGCGCCCGCGCCCAGTGTGCTACCATGGGTGCACGTTACCACCCTCGCCCACAAGGGGGTCGAAGATCATGGACCGTCGGTCGCTCCGGATACTGACGATGGGGATTCTGATCGGGGCGCTCTCGAGCGCAGTCGTGCTCGGAGCCCTCGCGGCGATCCGCGGAAGGAGCGCTGGCGCGGGCGTCCGGGGCGACCAGACGATGATTCTCACCGTGCGTTCCGTGCAGAATCAGGTGCCGGCTCAGTCCCCGTTTACGACCCCGCGAGAGTTCGTGCCCATTCCGAACCCGCGCAACGGCGATAGCATCGGGCCCGGGCAGCCGTCTCCGGGCGCCGGCGGGAACACTCCCGGATCGCAGCAACCCTCGGCCGGGGGCGGGGGGCAGGACTGCCCCGGCAAAGTGCTGTTCCTCTACCAGGGGCGCCTGTATCAGCTGAACCCGGGGCCGATGCCGCCAAACGGTGGGAATCCGGAGTTCTTCTTTATGCAGCCGTACCAGGGTCCGCAGATTCCGGGGTTCCCGGAACAGACCCCATCTCAGGGGCCGATCCCGGGGCTGCCGTCGATCCCGCCGACGTTCAAATTCTAGCCGCGTCAGCCCCGCCGCGAGGACGGGGGCGACGGTCGTCCGCGAAGCCCTCCGCGCGTGCGCCGCTCGGGGGGCTTCGTGCCGCGCCGGCGTCTATGGCCGCGCGTGCCCCGCGGCCATGGCGTCCGCCACAAACGCGGAGACGTCGGTCGCAAGCTTTTCCATCTCGGATTGGGACGTGTAGACCATGTGACCGCTTCCATAGTAGGTGCGGGTGATGTTGCCGCGCAGGGCCGCCCCGAGTTGGAGTTGGTTTAACGCGTAGTCGGTCCCGTAGTACGGGACGGTGAGATCGTAGACGCCGCGCGCGATCAGAACCTTCAGGGCGCCGTTTCGTTGCAACGCCTGGCGCAGGTCGTCGGTCACGTTGAGGAAGCCCGTGGCCCCGCCCGGGCCCCAATTCCACTCTCGGCCGACCCGGCTCGAGAGCGCCTCGTACGTCAGGTCGGTGTGATAGTCGAGTTCGCGTTTCGCATAGTCGTTGAACACGGGGCCGAGGGGCGACACGATCGCGTCGGTCGTGAATTGAGACCCGGCGCGCGGATCGAAGGCGATCCGACCGTCCAACGCACTGACCTGGAGGTGCTGGTCCTGCAGCAGTTCCCGCCTGAACACGCTTGGCAACAACCGCAGGTGGTTCGCCCGGATGACGTCTTCTGACACCCCCGTGTACCGGGACAGCGTTCTGGTGATTCGCCCCTGGGCCTCCTCGGCCAAGGCGTCGCCCTGGATCAGCGCGGGCAGATACTCGGTGATCGTCCACTGCTCGACCTCGCGCATCACCCCCTGGAGGTTGGCCTGAAGGGCCGTACTGAGCTTCTTGTGATACCAGGCCGTCGCCGTGTAGGTGGGGACATCCAACGCGTACGCGAGCGCCGTGCTGCGGCCCGGGTCGCGGAACTGCGTGTTGAGGGTTTCGAAGTCGATCACCGGGGAGATGAGAATGATCCCGTTGAGCGTGACGCCGAAGTCGCTCCCAAGCAGGCGGGCCAGGATGACGGCCCGGGTTCCCCCGTAGCTTTCGCCGGCGATGAACTTGGGCGAGGCTTCTCGGTGGTTGGCCGCGAGGTAGAGGCGGATGAACTCCGCGAACGACCGGGCATCGCCGGCCACTTGGTAGAACGTGCTGGCCGGTACGTCGGGCGCCGCGCTGCTGAACCCCGTTCCCACGGCGTCGATGAACACGAGATCGGTGAAGCCGAGCCACGTCGACGGGTTCTCCACCCAATGAGGCGGAGGCGGCAGCGGTGCGCCGCTGTCGGCCAACCGCACCCGCTTTGGCCCAACCGCGTCGAGGTGGAGCACGACGGATGCCGCGCCCGGGCCTCCGTTGAACACGAACATGATCGGACGCTTGCCCCGGTCAGGCACGTTCTGCCTGACATAGGCGACGAAGAACATGTCGGCCTGGATGTTGCCGGCGTCGTTCGTGATCTGCTCGTCGCCGGCGGTCGCCGTGTATCGGAGCGCCGTTCCCCCGATGGTGATGGAATGCGCCGTGACCGAGAGGTGGGGCCCAGCCGTCGCCGTGACGAGCGCCGCTGGGGCCGCGGCAGGCGCGGTGCCGCCGGCGGGCTCTCCCGTCAGAATCGGTGCCAGGGCGACCTGGGCCACCAGGATCCAGACGACCGCGCCATGCCGAGTAAACCATTTCATGGGTGTGCCTCCGTGACGACTCCTACAGGGCCGGCCCCGGCACGGTTCCGGCCGCTGCGGCGTTCACGTCCGTTCTCCGCGTGCGATCCTGGCGCGGTGCCGCGTGGCGTAGTAGGCGCACCACCTCCGTACCGGGCAGAGTTCGCAGCGCGGCGCCCGTGCCGTGCAGACCTCGCGTCCATGGCGGATCAGGAGGAGGTGGAACGGGCCGCGGCGCGCGGGCCGGACCAGCGCGTCCATCCAGTCGTGCGCCTGTTCCGCGGACAATCTGGCGGGGATTAGGCCGATGCGCGTCCCGATGCGGTAGACGTGCGTGTCGACGGCGAACGACGGTTTCCCCAGCCCGAAGACCAGGACGATCGCCGCCGTCTTGGGCCCAACGCCGTCGAGACTTAGCAGCCACGCCTTGGCCCGCGCGGCGGGCCAGCGGCGCAGGAACGCCAGGGACAGCGTGCCCCGTTCCTCCGCGAGGCGCCGGAGCACCGCCTGGATCCTCGGCGCCTTGCGGGCGCTCAGGCCCGCCGGGCGGATCGCATCGATCACGGCCCGCAGCGGAGCGGTGCACACGGCCGTCCACGTCGGGAACTGCGCGCGCAGGCGGGCGAACGCGCGACGCGTGTTCGTGTCGCTCGTGTGTTGCGAGATGATCGTGGCGATCAGCGTGCCGAGCGCATCGCGCCGGTCCCGCCGGCGAATCCGGCCGTAGCGGGCCTCGAGCGCCCGATCGACCCGCGCGACGTCGCGTCGCCGTGCGGCGGGGGCGCGTGCGCGCGTTGTGTCCGCGGGCGCGCGCCCCGGGCTCAATCGCGGCACATGTACCTCCTGCGGGAGCGCCTCGTGCTACCGTTCATCCCGGGATCGAAGCCTCCCTTCGCGCCGATCGGATGACCGGGCGGCGAGGGGGTGACCCGCACGCCGCCGTCACCGCGCTGACGCCGCCGATGGCCACGGGTCTCCCTCAGGGGCCGTCGACGCGGCGCCGGCTCGTGACACGAGAGTGACGATGTTGTTGTACTTTTATAGTGGATCGGAACCTCGGAGCCGCGCGTGCCGGCGCGCATACGCGGTGTCCGTATCGGGGTGAGGACGATGCGTCGGATGCTTGGCGTGTTGATCGTGGCGGCGCTCGCCGGCGCCGCGACGCTGCTGCCGGCGTCACCGGCTCGGGCCGATGGGCCCACCACGTTTGTGGTCTTTACTCCGCCGACCGGATCCCTCGCAGGGCCACCCGTGCCGTTGGTCGCCGGCCCGGTTCCCGTCGGGACGATTCCGAGCACGACCGGGAGCGCTCCGGGCGCGTCCGCGCTCCCGCCCGTCATGCTGCTCGCCGCAAATCCCCAAACCGGTGCGTACGTGGTCCAGGTCGGCACCACGACGCCGTCGCTGCCGGGCGTGACGCTGTACGGCCCGCAGGTCCTGGTTCCGTCGGTTCCGGTGCCTGGGCAGAACCCGGTGCTCGTGTTGACCGGCTTGCTGCAGAGCGCGCTCCCGGCCGGGACCTATATCGTGTTGCCGGTCCACTAGGCCATCGGTATCCGAACGGCCGCGCGCGTCATCGGCGGCCTATTGGACGGTTCCGGAGACCGAACCGCGATCGCCGTCACAGGGAGTGCCGGACTGCAGTGCCACGTACGTCCCCGACACGTCGTTTCCGGTCACCCTTAACGAAAAGCTGATGCGCGCGACGCCGTCGCTGTACCCGGTGAGCGAGTACGTGCTGGCGCCCGTGTCCCCTCCGGACGATCCGAGGAGTTGCAGCGCAGGGTAGCAGGCCGTGCCCGTCAGCATCGCGGTTCCGAGCACGGTCGGTCCCCGCTGAGACAGCGACGCGGTGATGGACCCGCGCTCGGCTCCCTGCTGGCTCGTCCACTCGCCGGACCACGTCCGCGCCGCGCCGGGAGCCAGTGCCGGTGGTGTGGGAGGGGCGGCGTTGGTTGGCGGCGCGGTTGTCCCGCCGAAGCGAGAGATCACAGATCGGAGGAGGTCCTCGATCGCGCCGCCGGGGACGATGCCGGCGGTGAATCCCGCGGTGGCGCCGCGCACCGTGGCGACGCTCACCACGATGCCGACCAGGTTGCCTTCGAGATCGATCACCGCGGAGCCGCTGGTGCCCGGCGAGGTCGGCAGGACCACCGTGTACTCCCCGGACTCATCGGAGAAGACGATCCCGGAGGACACGACGGGAGGGCCGCCGCCCGCGGACAACATCGAGAGGACGGGGATCCGCTGGTCGCGCCCGAAGCTGCGGTAGACTTGGCACGCCGCGCAATCCGCAAAGGCCGTCGGGACGTCCGTGTACGAGACGAGCAGGACGACGACGTCCGATGTGTCCGCCCCCGCGAGCCGTTCGACGTCGCCGTCCGTGCCATTTGCGTACGCCACCTGAATGGTGACACCCAGCTGGTCCATCGACGTCGCGGACGAAATGGGCGTCGAGGCGAGATCGTCGATGCAGTGCTTCGCGGTGACCACGTACGCGGCGTTGTCGCTCACGCCGGCGACGAAGCCCTGGCAGAGTCCTTGCTGCCCCCGGCTTGCGTTCTCGACGTGGATCTCCGCGGTGATTCCTCGCAGCAGGTCGGCGGCCGGCGTGGACTGGGCCAACACCGGCGATCCGGCGACAAGACAGATCACGGCAACGATCAATGCCCCGCGCATCGCCCCTCCCCGGTGACGCAACCAGCGTTCCACCGCGTCACCCGTGCGCGCGCCGCCGTACAATTCTCGCGGGCGTGGAGATGTTCCTCGGGTCTGGAGCGGGGCGCGCAGCGCGCCGTGGGGTCACCCGCCCGACGCGGGGTTCCGGTCCGGGGCGTTCCCGCGGCGCAGGAATAGGACAAGCGGCAGGCAGAGCAGGGAGATCCAGCCCAAGACCCCAAACGCGTATCCGTAACCGACAACGGAGGCCTGCTGAGCGATGAGACGCTCCAGCGCCATCAGCGCCCGCCAGTGCGCGGTCGTGGGGTCGCTCCCGCGGTGCAGGAACGCCGTCTGGTAGGCGGTCCACCACCGCATGAAGATGGGATTGGAGATCGACGCGTAGCGGACGAGGTTCACGCTCGCGGTCGTGGTCCGGTGATCCACGAGCGTGATCGCGATCGCCGTGCCGAAACTGCTGCCGAGCTGGCGCAGCAAGCTGTTCATCCCCGTGGCGCTCTGCATCTGTGCGCGGGGGATCGTCGACAGCGACGTCGTCGTGAGCGAAACAAACACGAACGCCGAGCCAAGGCCCTGGATGAACTGCGGCAACAGCAGCTGCGCCGAGCCGCTGCCGAGGTTGAAGAAGGCCATCTCGAAGCACGAGACCGCGCTGAGGACGATGCCGATCGTGAGCATCACGTAGACGCCGACCGAATTGTAGAGCGCCCCCAGGATGGGCATCGCGAGTACCATCGTGAGCGCCCGCGGCATCACGGTCAGGCCGGATCGCGTCGGGCTATAGCCGAGGACGTTCTGCAGGAACAACGGGAGGAGGATCAGGCTCCCGAATCTCGTCAGGCTCACGATCCCGCCGATGAACGTGCCGGCGGCAAACGACACGTTTCGAAGAATCCGAAGGTTGACCGCCGGCTCGGGGACGCGCAGCTCCCACAGGATAAACGCGGTGAGGGCCACGACCGCGACCGCCGACAGCGCCACGATGAACCCGCTCTGAAACCACCCGTTCTGTTCTCCCTGCTCGAGGACGATCTGCATCGCCGCCAGCCCGATTGCCATGAGGCCGATCCCGACCCCGTCCAACTTCCGGAGCCCGCGCCCGCGCATGTACGGAGGGTCGACGATGAACTGGGTGCCGAGGAGGAGGCCCGCGATGCCCACCGGGATGTTCACGAAGAAGATCCACGGCCAGGAGAGCGTTTCGGTGATCCATCCGCCGAGGGTCGGTCCCACCGCCGGCCCCAACAGCACGATCATGCCGTAGAAGGCCATTGCCTGTCCCTGTTCTTCCACGGGGAACGTCTCGCGCATGATCGCCTGGGCCGTAGGTTGAAGCGCACCCCCGCCGAGCCCCTGCAGCACCCGGAACGTGATCAGGGCGCCCAACGTCCGGGAGAGGCCGCACATCAGCGACGCGCCGGTGAAGATGCTGATGGCGGCCAGGAACATGCGCTTCCGGCCGAGGATCGACGACACCCACGCGGTCAGCGGCATCGTGATGACCAGCGTGATGAGGTACGAGGTCGTGATCCACGCCACCTCGTGCGTCGTGACCCCGTATGCCGATTGAATGTGCGCGAGCGACACCGTGACCACGCTGGTGTCGATCGATGCCATCATCGACCCCGAGAGGACCGAGGCGGCGACTACCCACTTTCCGGGATGTGCCAGGCGGTCGCCGCCTGCGGCCGTTGCGACTGCGGCCACCGGGCTGCCTCCCCGTCGACTGCGCGACACGACGGACGCTCTCGGGCCGAAGCGTCCGTCACCGATGCAGTATTCCCGGTGCGGGCCCGGAGCCCTCCGCGGTGTGGCCGGAGCAGGGTGACGGCCTAGTGGTCTCGGTGGATCGGGTCAGACGCGGACGGGGTAGCGGTGGCGCTGGGGTGGTGGTCGTCCAACATGATGCTGACGACTTTTGCGTCAAGCAGATCCGGACCGTAGAGGCGCACGGCATCCTTGATGACGTTCGACACCATGGCGGTGGTAATGTCGCAGCGGTCGGTCTGGGAGACCGCCTCAAGCTCTATCGTGATTCGGTATTTCTGAACCGACATGCCGGGCAGACCTCCGTTCCGTCCTGACCGGACACCATCAGCAGCATAGCCCGGCTAGCGCGCGTCGACACACTGTCAGGAGAATGAAACTCGGGATCGATCGGGTGTTCCTCCCGCGCGGCAGACGTCCCGACGGCGCGGCCCCACTACCGCCGCCGAACGATCGACGGGATGGCTCGTTCATCCGAGCGAGATGCCGGACGCGGTCGTGCGGGGCGCATCGCCAGAGCGGCGATGGGTGTCGCGGCGCGCGAGGAGCGCGCTCCCGAGCGTGGCACCCATCATCGGGGAAGCGGCGCCCAGCGTACCCGCACGCCGGGAAGCGTGCTGAGGACCTTGGCGTACCCGAGGACGTTCAGGCCCTCGGGAATGGTCCCCGCGCATGTCCACGTTCCCTTGGATTCTTCGGCGATCGTGCCGTCGCTGCGGAGGATGAAGTGCTCGGTGTCGCGCACCCACCATTCGAGCAGTGCGTACATACTGGCCTCCAAACGTGCCTACCCTTATCTTGCCTGGGCGGCGGCCGGGTTGTCCGGTATCGTTTGAACCAAATGACGCCTATCGTTGTGCCGAAACGTCTCGCCCACCGGAGGCGGCGGCCGGCTCGCGGGCGCACGCGCGTCTTACGCGTGACGATGATGGGCATCACAGTAAGTCGGAGCCGTCCCTCGGTCGGGGGACGGAGATCGAACGAGTCCCCCCAGGTATCGATTCGACACGCGAGAGATGAGCATGGGAGATCAAGAGAGTCCACGACACGTACTTCCGGAGATCTCGGTGGTGAAGCGCCGGGCCTACCTGGTGGCGATGCTGGCCGGGATGGGGGGCGGTTTGCTGGAGTGGATCGACCGGACGCCGTCCAGCGGGATCACCAGTCCGATCCTGTTGCTGTGGGCGATCGCGTGGACGTGGGCCCTGTGGCGCAATCACCTGACGGTGGTGCGATTCGAGTTGGGATCGTTTGTGCTCCTCACCCTCTTCACCGGGGCGAAGTTCGTGGACGCGTTGTGGGCCAGCGATAGCCTGGCGGCCGCACACCAGGCGCTGCTTGCGTCCGGGTACGCGTGGCTCGTCGTCCTCGCGATCGTCGCGTATTTGTTCTTCGACGCGCGCACGGGCCTGTGGACAACCGCCGCGATCACGGCCGTCATCGCGGGCGTGGGGGTGGCTCGGTTTCTCAGCGGCGGGGCGAACGTCAGCGATCTCGCGGGGTTCCTGGACTTCGAGCGATTCATGCTGTATATCGGCACCGTCGTTGCGATGCTGTACGCACTGGCCTTCGTGAAGACGCACCTCGCGGAGGCGCACGAACTGACGGAGCAACTAACCCAACTCGCCTACCTCGACGAGTTGACCGGCGTGGCGAACCGCCGGCACCTCGCCGAGACCTTGGACGTGGAGATCGCACGCGCGGCGCGCTACGGGCACCCGCTGTCGGTCATCCAGTTTGACCTCGACCGGTTCAAGCAACTGAACGACACGTACGGGCACGCGGCCGGCGACGCCGTGTTGAAGGAGACGGTCCGGAGGATACGGCGGCAGCTACGCTTGGGCGACCTGCTCGGCCGGTGGGGCGGCGAGGAGTTTCTCGTGCTGCTGCCCGAGACCGCGCTGTCGCAGGCGCTGGCCGTGGCCGACCGCATGCGCCGGGCGATGAGTACCCGCTACCAGGAGCGGGTGGCGCGGGTGACGGCGAGCTTCGGCGTGACCGCGTATCGCCTGGGAGACACGGCGGCGAGTGTCGTCGAGCGGACGGACGAGGCATTGTACCGAGCCAAGGCCGAAGGCCGCGACCGGGTCGAGGTCGTGACGGACAATCGGACGCCGGAGTCGGGGGGCGCGCGGTCGGGCGAACCGGCGCCGCTGCAGCGCGGCGCGTCCTAGATCGGTCCGTGGCGGCCGCGTTACTTGACGACGAGCAAGGCCGTCACCGTTCCCTGTTGCTCGCCCGCGGCGCAGACGACCGTGACTGGCCAGGTGCCCGGCGTGGTGGCTGAGCCGACGCGCCACGTCCAGGCCACGCGCCCTTTGGCGTCCGCGTTCTTCGGCGCCAGCCCGGCGGCGTGGCTCGGCCCGGACTTGTATGCCACGCCGACGAGGCAGTGCGCTCCCGGCGCGGTCTGCACGACGATGGTCGCGTCGTGCCCGGGGCCGACCGGCGAGGTGAGAGAAACGAGTACGACGTCAATGCGCTGCGCATCCGCCAGGCGGACGATTCCGACCAGGGCAATCGTCTCGAGCATCGCAGAAACTCGCCACGGGCTCCGCATGTCGTTACGCTCCCCGACGCCGTAGTGTCGCGCGTCGCGTCGTTCGTGGATGCGGCCGGTGACTTCCTGCGGCGCGTCCTTGCGTGCGGCGCTCGCATTCCGGCCGTTCCATTTTGCGGCAGGAGAATCGGCGTTGCCGTCGAACCCGCCGAGACAATCACGCGCGCGTGTGAGTCATGGTGCCGCGGGGGGGTGACCACCTTGTGGACCAGGCCGAGGTTCGCAGAGACCTCACTCTACGCTGAAACCGCGGCGTACGTTTCCACTGCGTAGTTCCGTATAGCCACGGGATCGGTCGGCTCCGACCGGTCCCGCAGTGTTTTGTGGGTGTGCGTCCCTTTGGGGATGGCTGTGGGTGGTGCGATGCCCCAGTGGAACAGCGATCGCCCATATCGTCGAGTTTCCCGTGCGGGCCGAATCGCGGCGCATGCGCAACGGTCGTTTGCCGATGCTCCAGGTGCGGATCCGATGACGTCGCGTCGGATCTCGTCGGTGCGCCCCTGCAGCTCGCCCGCCCGATGCCCGAAATGTCATCCCCGCGGGCCTCGCCGTGTCTTGCGTGCGCCGGCTCCTCGACGTGGCTGGGGAGTGGGGCGCGTGCTGCGTCGGCTGGCCAGCGCTCTCGACGAGTTCCTCGACGGATGCGAGGCCGATGGAGCGTTCGTGCCGGTGTGCCGGCACGAACCTGAGATACGCGCGAGTGAACCCTAATAGTGAACCCTAATGACGAGGAGGGAGGCGGAGGATGAAGCGCGGGTGGCTAGGGGTGGCTCTGTGGACAATGATCGCCGCTGCGGTGCTGCTCGTCGCGCCGCAAGGACCGTCTCAAAACGTGGTCCGGGCTCAGGGCTCGATGCCCGACTCGACGGCGCTGCTCAGCGCCGCCAACGATGCGAACACCTGGCTGATGTACGGACATGACTACTCGAACGACCGGTACTCTGCCCTGGACCAGATCAACACGTCCAACGTGTCATCCTTGGTGCCACGCTGGATCTTCCAGACCGGGGTGGTCGCGTCGTTCGAGACGACGCCCGTCGTGTCCAACGGTGTCATGTACATCACGACGGCGTACGATCATCTCTTCGCGCTGAACGCCACGACCGGGTCCCTCCTCTGGCGGTATGACCCGAAGCTCACGACCACCATCTTTTGCTGCGGCCCGGTCAACCGGGGTGTGGCCCTTGCGTACGGGACGGTCTACCTGGCGACCCTGGACGCCCGGCTGATCGCGCTCGACGCCGCGACGGGCAAGGTGAAATGGCAAAAGCAGATCGCGGATCCCACGGCCGGATACAGCGAGACGATGGCGCCGATCGTGTACCGAAACCTGGTCATCATTGGCATGTCCGGCGCGGAGTACGGGATTCGGGGGTTCGTGACCGCGTACGATGCCCACACCGGCGCGGTGCTGTGGCGATGGTACACGATTCCCTCGACGGGCTGGGAAGGCAAGTGGTCGACGACGACGCCGGAGGGTGAGCCGCTGCACCGGAACATCTCGGCCGAGAAGGCGGCGTGGCCGAAGTATAAGAACGCGTGGCAGCGAGGCGGCGGCTCGATGTGGATGACTCCGGCGATCGACCCACAACTCAACATGCTCTATATGGGAATCGGGAACCCCTCGCCGGACCTCGACGGCGGGATCCGGCCCGGCGACAATCTCTACACCGAGTCGATCGTGGCCGTCAACGCCGCGACGGGACGGCTCGCCTGGTACTACCAGGAAGTCCCGCACGACGTCTGGGATCTCGACCAGGTCAGCCCGCCGCTTCTGTTCAACGTGACGGTGAACGGTCAGACGATTCCCGCAGTGGGAGCCGCGGGCAAGACCGGGTGGTTCTACGTGTTGGACCGGCGCACCGGGGCGCGGATCCTGCGGAGCCAGGGGTTCGTGCGGCACGAGAACCTCTTCGCGCAACCCACAGCGCAGGGCGTCCGGATGCTGCCCGGGGCGAACGGCGGGACCGAGTGGAGCCCGACGTCGTACAGTCCGCAGACGCAGAACGTCTACGTGGCCGCGCTGGAGCAACCGATGACGTACGCCACCCACTTTGCGCCGTTCCAACAGGGCCGGTTGTGGTTGGGCAGCGCGTTCGTCAGCATCCCCGGCGAGCGGCAGTACGGGACGTTTACCGCGATCGACGTCAACACCGGAAAGATCACCTGGCAGAAGCAGATTGCCCAGCCGATGATGGGCGGCTCGCTGGCGACGGCCGGGGGCTTGGTCTTCACCGGCGAGGGGAACGGGCACTTCGACGCGTTCGACGCGAAGACCGGCCAACAACTGTGGCAGTTCCAGGCCGGCGCCGGCGTGAACGCCGCGCCGATGGCCTTCGCGCTCGGCGGGCAGGAGTACATCGCGGTCGCCGCCGGCGGCAACTTCCAGCTCAGCTACCCGTACGGCGACGCGTTGCTCGTGTTCGGCCTGCCGCCGCGGTAGCATCGCCATCGCAGTGGTCTGGGGCTCTCGGCAAGTCGCATCTCCGCGGCTTGCCGAGGGGCGGCACTGTGGTGCCGGCGTGTCGGCGGACCCCGGTGTGCAACGAGGCGGAGGCCCCGCGTGCAAGACTGGCCCGGGGGATGATAGGGAGGGACCTTGGGATGCACCGCGTGAGCTGTGCGGGGCTGCTCCTGCGCGCGGCGCTTGTGCTGGCGTGCTGGGCGTGGGCGGCCGAGGCGCCGCTGGCGCATGCCGCCCCGGTGCCGTCGTGGATGCACGTCGACGCGGCGCACAAGCGGGTTTCGTTCACCGTGATCGCGGCCCAGGGGGGCGCCAATGGGACGCTCAACTTCAACGGGTACGCTGCGGGTAATCTGACCGTCACCGTCCCGGTCGGGTGGGGGGTCCACATCGACTTCACGAACAGCGGCGCCGGGGCGCTGCCCCACAGCCTCGAGGTGATCCGCGCGCCGAGCAAGATGCCCCCGCAGGGGATTGCCCCGGCGATCCCGGAAGCGGAAACCCGAAATCTGGTCGAAGGGATTCCTCCGCAACAGGGAGACACCGTGGATTTCACCGCGGCGCCCGCCGGTCAGTACCTCTGGTTCTGCGGAGTGCCAAGCCACGGACTCTCGGGCATGTGGACCCGCTTCATCGTATCGAGCAGCGTCTCGCGTCCGACGGTAACCACGAAATAGCGAGCCGTTCACGCACGGCTCGCTCCAGTCAGGACGCAGCACCGGAGGTGGAGGGAATGCGCGCGGCCTGGATCCTCGGGGTGGTACTGGCGGTGACCTGCGTGCCGCTCGCGGCCGCGGTGGAGGATCCGCACGGGATCGGATACGACGGCCACGACTGGAAGAGGATGTCGGAGCCGGAGCGCTATGCGTACGTGTCAGGATTTCTCGCGGGGGCGATCGCCCAGGAGGCCATCGAACGGCACCAGGCCAAGCAGAGCGTCGCGATCGATTCGGTCGTCCAGGAGCTGCTTCGGACCCACGCGAGCACGTTCCCGTTCGGTGCCAACGCTTACACGAGCGACCTGAGCGACTACTACTTCTACACCAACAACCTCCCAACCAAAATCTACCGCGCCCTCATCGACGAAAACACCGAGATGAGGAAGGGACCGAAGTAACCTCGCGGGTCCCACGCAGATCGCCCCTAGACGCGATCGGTGACGAGCAGGCGATGCGTCACCGCGCTCAGCAGGCCCATGGCCGCCATCACGGCCGCCATGGGCACCGCGGTGCCGCTGTACGCCGCGCCGATGATCGTCCCGCCGAGCGCGCCCAGGCCGAACTGGAACGTCCCGGCGAGCGCGGACGCGGTGCCGGCGACGTGGCGGAACCTGGCGAGGGCGCCCGCCATCGCGTTGGCCCCGACGAAGCTGATCGACGCGACGAACGCGACGATCGGGAGGACCAGCCCGGGCAGCCCACCCCAGCCCGTCGCCGCGACGAGCAGCAGCACGCCGCCGGCGACCGCGACCATCGTCACCCCGTCGCGAAGGAGCCGGTCGGCTCCGTATCGCAGCACCAGGCGGCTGTTGACCGCGGCGCAGGCCATCATGCCGGCAATGTTGAGCGCGAACAGCAGTCCGTACCGCTGGGGTGTGACATGGTACAGCTCGATGAACACGAACGGCGAGCCGGCGAAGTAGGCGAACATCCCGCCGTAGGCCGCTCCGCTGCTGAGGGTATAGCCGACGTAGGCGGGGTCGCGCAGGAGCGCCGCGTACCGGGACAGCATCGCCGCGGCCGTCGCGTGTGTTCGCCTGGAGACGTCGAGCGTCTCCGGGACGCCCAACCAGGCGCCCACTAGGCACGCGCCGCCGAACGCGGCCTGCACTTCGAAGATCGATCTCCACCCAAAGGCGAGCAACAGCTGGCCGCCCACGAGCGGGGCGAGCAGGGGCGCCGCGCCCATGATCAGCATCATCAGCGACAGCATAGACGCGCCCCGGTCGCGCTCGTAGAGATCCCGGACCATCGCCCGCGCGAGCAGCGGTCCCGCGCCGCCGCTGAGGCCTTGAAGCAGCCGAAACGCAATCAGCGGTGTGACGCCCCAGGCAAACGCGCACAAGAGACTCGCGGCGACGTAGAAGCCGATGCCGACCACCATCGGCGGTTTTCGCCCCCACCGATCGGAGATCGGGCCGTACACGAGTTGTCCCACCCCGAACCCGACAAAGAACGCGCTCAGGGTCAGCTGCACGCTCCCCGGGGTGGCGCGCAGAGTGCCGGCGAGGGTCGGCATCGCCGGGAGGTACATGTCGATGGACATCGGGCCGAACGCCGTCAGTCCGCCCAGCAGCGCGGTGAACCACGCGCCGCCGGGACGGTTGCGGCTGAGAAGGCTATGCTCCTGCGACGTGGAGCCGATGGCGATGGGATCGGCGGGCGCCAGCGAATACTACCTCGTCTGTCGTTCGGGTGCCGTGTACTTCGAGCGGGCGCGCGCAAGTCCTGCGATCGCCGGCGGGGCGCGTCGCCGCGGGCGGGTCCCGTCGGACCGGATGCCGGCTAGGACGTCTTGAGCAGGCCCCGGTTGGCGACGAACGCGACTGCCTGGACGCGATTCCGGACGCGCAGCTTGCGGTAGACGGCCCGCAGGTGGGCCTTGATCGTGGTCTGCGACACGAACAATTTCTCGGCAATCTCCTTGTCGCCGAATCCGCGCCCCAGCTCCACGAGGACTTCGAGCTCGCGGCCGGTCAGCCGGTGCAGCACCGCCCATCCGGCTGCGCCGTTTGCGCTCCCGTCCATGTCGGCCAGCAACCGTCGAGCGAGGCGGGGATTGATCATCGTCGCGCCGCCGTGGACCGCGCGGACCGCGCGCATCAGGTTGAGCGCCGAGATATCGTAGTTGATGTACCCGGCGGCCCCGGCCCGGGCGGCCTTCTGAAGCAGCTCAACGTCGGCGTACACGGTGAACACGAGCACCTGCGTCTCGGGAAGCTGTTCCTTGATGGTCCGGATCAGAGGAGCTGCGTCGTCGTCCCGGTCGAACTTGATGTCCATCACCAACACGTCCGGGCGCAGCGTCGTGGCTCGCTCAAAGATCTCCGCGCTCGTCGTGGCTTCCCCGAGCACCTCGATGTCCGCGTCCTCGCGGAAGATCGCCTTGAGACCTTCGAGCACCACGGGTTGTGCGTTCGCGAGCAAGACGCGGACTGCCATCGGTGTCCCCTCCGTCGCGGTGCCGAGTGCGTGTGTGCTGCCGGGCCGTACCCGTCGCGCGCTCTAGGCCAGCAGGCCTCGCCGCACGCGGTCTCCTACGTCATCATAGTCCGGAAATCCGGTGCCCGCGACCTTTCACCGTCACTTGTTCGACCGTGCGTATTGGATCATTCGATCCACAATTCCTTCTTCGAACGAACGATGCCCCGAGGGGAGGTTTATGACTATTTATCGCAGCGGCCCCGGTATATTGGTGCGGGTCCATGGTCCTTGTGCCCGTTTGTGCGGGGTGGCGGCATGCCGGACGTGGTTCCGGCCGTTGTCCACATCGCGGGGATCAATTTCGACGAGGTCCGTAGCCGGGACATGGAGAGCCCACGGAACGATGCGACCGATCCCGTGATCGGTCGCGCCGAACAGGTGTCCGGAGACGCGCTGGCGTCGCCGGGGACGCCCGCGCAGTCCTGGACGATCGTGCTCGCGCTGTTTTCGATCACCGCGATGATCGAGACGATCGGCGTGAGCCAGATCGCCGCATTCCTTCCGCTCGACTTGCGGGCGATGGGGTTGCGTGCGGCCGAGATCCCACGCTGGGTCGGCCTCCTCAACGCCGTCGTATTCGTCTTTGGTCTCCCGATGGTACCGTTGTGGGGCGTGTTGGCAGACAAGTACAGCCGGAAGCTTGTCATCGCCCGCAGCGCGATCGTCGAGGCGGTCGTGTTCGGCCTGGTCGCGCTCAGCCGCCACCCGTGGCAGCTCGCGTGCAGCTTGTTGCTCGTGGGGTTTCAGCTCGGCAACACGGGCGTGATGCTCGCCACGATCCGGGACGTCACGCCGCGCGACCGCCTGGGGACCGCCGTCGCGGTGTTCGGCGCCACCTCCCCGGTGGGGTTCGCCGCCGGGCCGGCCTTGGGAGGGCTGCTCCTCGATCATCTGCACACGTCGATCGCCGCGGTCTACGGCGTCTCCTCGGTGCTCTCGGCGGGCAGCGCCGTGATGCTCGCGGTCTGGCTGCGCGAGGTTCGTCCGCCGAGAATTCCGACCGGGTCCGTGCTGACGCTCGCGCGAGGGGCGATGCGGGGAGTGTTCACCGACGGCGTGACGCGCCGCCTGTTCGCCTTATTCGGGTGCGCGCTCCTGGCCAGGCAGATGTCGTCGCCGTTCCTGCCTCTGGTCGTCGAGCGCGTCGGCGGGACCGCGGGAGGGCTCGCCAGCAACATCGCGCTGGTGATCGGCACGGCCGCGCTTGTCGGCGGAGCGGTCTCGCCCGTCGCTGGCGCGTTCGGCGACCGCGTGGGCTTTCGGACGGTGTTGATCGGCGCGCTCCTTGGGGCCGCGTTGATGTTCGCGGCGATCCCGCTCGCGCCGACCGTCTCCTGGCTCGCCGCTGCGAACGGCGCGGCGGCGGCATGCGGTGCAGCCGTGGCGGCGATGGTGTTCGGACTGCTGGCCGTCGAGGTGCCTCCGGAACGCCGGTCCGCCACGTTGAACCTCGTCTACCTGCCGCTCTATCTCGCGGGCATCGCCGGGCCGGCTGTGGGCGCGCTCATCGTCGCGCTCGGGCTCGGCCCCGTCTTCTACGCCGCGGCGCTCGCGGCCGGGGGAGGCGCCGTCCTTGAGGCGATCCGCCCGCTGAGGCGGCAGGTGGCGGGGCGGTCATGACCGTAAGAAGGTGCACATGTCCGAATCCGCCTTGGGGCCGCGGGGTCCGCTGTCGCCGCTGCAGTTCTTCCGGCGGGCGGCGGACGTGTACGGAAGCCGCACCGCCGTCGTGGACGGCGCCGCGCGGCTGACCTACCGGGAGTTCGCCGCGCGCTGCGCGCGCCTAGCCGAGGGGCTCCGCACCGTGGGGTTGCGACCCGGCGACCGTGTCGCGGTGCTCGCCCTCAACAGCCACCGCACGCTGGAGTGCTACTATAGTGTGCCGCTTGCCGGCGGCGTGCTCGTTCCGCTGAACACCCGGCTCCGGGTCGACGACTATCGCTACATCCTGTCGCATGCCGGTGTGCGGCTGCTGCTCGTCGATCCCGCCCTCGCGGACAGCGCCCGTGCCATCTCCGGGGCGATCGAGGACCGCGTCGTCGTCCTCCACGATCGGCCGCTCGACGGGGCGTCGTGGCCGTTCTCGGAACAGCTGATCGCCTCGGCGTCCCCGTCGGATCTCGCTCCCATCCTCGACCGCGCGGACGACGTCGACGAGGACGCGCCAATCACGATCAACTACACGAGCGGGACGACCGCTCATCCCAAGGGCGTGATCTTGACGCACCGCATCGCGGCGCTCAACGCGCTCGACGTGGTCATTCACGGCCGGGTAACGATGGACGACGTGTACCTACACACCTTGCCGATGTTCCACGTGAACGGGTGGGGAGGCGTCTGGGCGATCACGGCGGTCGGCGCCACGCACGTGTGCGTCCCCAGGGTGGAACCGGCGCAGATCGTCGAGTTGATCGACGCCCATGGGGTGACCGTCGCCTGCGCGGCGCCGACCGTGCTCGTCATGCTGGGCGGCGACGCGAGCACCGCGGGCTGGCGGCCCCGGCAACCGGTGCGGTGGTACGTTGGCGGCGCGCCGCCTCCGGCCGCGCTGATCCGGCGGATGGAGGAAGAGCTCGGGTTCGAAATCATCCACGTTTACGGGCTCACCGAGACCGGGCCGTGGCTCACCGTATGCGAGTGGCGGCGGGAGTGGGACGAGTTGCCGGTGGAGCGCCGGGCTGCGCTCAAGGCCCGGCAGGGCGTCCCGCAGATCCTCACCGGACGCGTCCGCGTGGTGCGGCCGGACCTCAGCGACGTCGATCGGGACGGCGTCGACGTCGGGGAGATCGTGGTGCGGGGACCGACGGTGACACCCGGTTACTACGAGGACGCCGCGGCGAGTCGCACCGCGTGGGCCGGCGGGTGGTTTCACACGGGGGACCTGGCCGTCGTCCATCCCGACGGGTACCTGCAGATCGTCGACCGACAGAAGGACCTCATCGTCAGTGGCGGGGAAAACATCTCCTCGGTCGAGGTCGAA
This sequence comes from bacterium, assembly GCA_035295165.1. Taxonomy (NCBI): domain Bacteria; species bacterium. The sequence goes on along the minus strand of DATGJN010000116.1, from coordinate 60,837 downwards.
AGCGCCCTGTACCAGCACCCGGCGGTGTTGGAGGTGGCCGTCGTGGCCGTGGCCGACGCGTACTGGGGTGAGGTGCCGAAGGCGGTTGTCGTGCTGAGGTCCGGCGCGCACGCAACCGGCGACGACCTGATTGCGTTCGCGCGGGAGCGGCTGGCCCGCTTCAAGGCGCCGAAGCTGCTTGAGATCGTCGATGCGCTTCCGAAGACGGCGACCGGCAAGATCCAGAAGTACGTGCTCAGAGCCGCGGCGCGCGCGTCGCATGACACGCCTCCGGCGGCGCGGTCGTGAGCCGCGAGGCGGTGGCGATGAGCCGCGCCGCGCACTTCGCCCACGGAGTGTGACCATGCCGCTGCGTTCCCCGGAGCAGTTTCTCGAGAGCCTGCGCGACGGCCGACGGGTCATCTATCGCGGGCGGCCGGTCGAGGACGTCACCGCGCACCCGCACCTCGGGCGCGGAGCACACCACGTGGCGGTGGACTTTCGGCTCGCGCACGAACGGCCGGCCGATCCGCTCCTCGTGGATCGGGACGAGCAGGGCCGCCCGACCAGCCGGTACTTCACGATTCCCCGCACCCCGGACGACCTCTTGCGGCGGCGGGACTTGATCGAGCATGTCACCCGGGAGGCGCGCTCGTTCGTACCGCTCATCAAGGAGATCGGGACCGACGCCCTGTTCGCCCTGATGATCGTCACCGCGAACATGGAGCGGGCGTTGGGGACGGCGTATCATGAGCGCGTACGGTCGTGCTACGCGCGCTACCGCGACCACGACACGGCGATGGCCGTTGCCCAAACCGACGCGAAGGGGGACCGCCTTCGGCGCCCGGCCGAGCAGCCGCGTCCCGACGTGTACGTGCGTCGGGTGGGCGAGAACGCGGACGGCATCATCGTCCGCGGGGCCAAGGCGCACACCACGAATGCCGTGTTCGCCAACGAGATCCTTGTCCTGCCGACCCGCGCCATGACGGAGGCGGACGCCGACTACGCCGTGGCGTTCGCCGTCCCCGCCAACGCCCCGGGGATCACGATGGTGGCGAGCCCGCGTGGGTTCGGCGCGACGAGCGCGTTCGACAATCCGCTCAGCAGCCGGTACAGCCTGACGGAATCGCTCACGGTGTTCGACGACGTGTTCGTCCCCTGGGAGCGAGTGTTCCTGTGCGGGGAGTGGCAGTACGCCGGCGCGATCGCGAAGACGTTCGTCGAGTTTCACCGGTTTACCGCGGTGTCGTACAAGACGCCGCTGCTGGAGCTCCTGCTCGGATCCGCCGCGCTCATCGCGGACTACCACGGGCTGCTCGGCGCCGCCCACGTCCGGGACAAGCTCGCCCGGCTGATCATGTATCTTCACACGGGGCGCGGCCTGACCACCGCGGCGGCGTCCGAGTGCCGGACGGTGGAGGGCATCGCGGTCCCGCACCCGGTCATGACGAACGCGGCCAAGTATCATTTCGCGCGCGGCTATCACGACGCCGTGCGCGACGTGCAGGATCTGGCGGGCGGTCTCGTGGTGACGGGGCCCGCGGAAGAGGACTGGGCGACGCCCGACGTCCGCGCGCTCATCGAGCCGTACCTCGGCGGCCGGGCCGGCGTGGGCGCGGAGGACCGTCTTCGCGTGACGAACCTGATCCGTGACCTGGTCGCGTCCGATCTGGGCGGCTACCTGGAGGTGCTCGCGATCCATGCGGAAGGGTCGCTCGAGGCCCAGAAGCTGACGGTGTTGATGGACTACGACCTCGAACCGCTCAAGCAGGCCGCGGCCCGCGCGGCTGGCGTGACGGCCCCGCGCTGAGCTCATGGCGCGCGTCCCCGAGCTGTTCTCGCTGCAGCACCGCGTCGCGATCGTGACCGGCGGGTCGCGCGGGCTCGGGCTGGAGATCGCCCGCGGGCTCGGGGAAGCCGGCGCGCGGATCGTGATCGTGGCGCGCCGGACGCAGTGGCTGGATGAGGCGTCGGCCGAGCTCGCGGCCGCTGGCATCGAGGTGCGCGCGCATGCGTGCGACGTCACGGTTCCCGGGGAGGCGGAACGGCTCGTCGGCGCCGCGGCGACGGCGTTCGGGGGTGTCGACATCCTCGTGAACAACGCCGGCGTGAGCTGGGGCGCGCCGTTCGAGGAGATGCCGCTCGACCGCTGGCGGCAGGTGTTCGAGACGAACGTCGTCGGCGTCTTTCTCGTGACGCGAGCCGCCCTTCCGGCGATGAAGTCCCGCGGGTACGGAAAAGTCATCAACATCGCGTCGGTGATGGGGCTGGTGGGCTTCGCCCCGGAGATCGTGAACGCGTCCGGGTACAGCGCGAGCAAGGGCGCGCTGATCGCGCTCACGCGCGATCTGGCCGTGAAGTACGGGCGGTTCGGCATCCGGGTGAACGCGCTCGCACCGAGTTTCTTCCTCACGCGCATGACCGAAGGGCTGCTCGCGCGCGGGGGCGTGGAGATCGTCGAGGCGACACCGTTGGGTCGGCTCGGCCACCCAGACGACATCAAGGGCGCCGCGGTCTTCCTGGCCTCGCCGGCGTCCGACTACATCACGGGGCAGGTGCTCAGCGTCGACGGAGGGCTGACGGCGACCTGACCGCACTGGGCGGTCCCGCCCCATCATGTGTCGCCCACCGCCGGTGCGGGTGGCTTGACCTCGACGAGGCGGAGCGCGCTCGCGGCGCGAACCCGGCTCCCACGGCGACCGGGAGCAGCGCACCGTCCGCCGCGCCCGTGGTGTGCGCGCCGGTGAGCTCGACGATCAAGGCCACCAGCGCCGCACCGGTCGTCTGACCCGCGAGACGCGCCGTCGAGATGGTTCCGCTCGCGTTGCCGCTTCGCTCACGGGGCACGTCGTTGATGATCGCGCGGTTGTGCCGTCGGGCCGCGCCGCGAGGGCGCGCGGAGGAGTTGCACAGGTGGGGGCGAAAGGCCTCGCAGGACGTCGGGACACGGGGTGCGGCGGTGCGGACGCGGAGTACGTGGCTGGGTTGGGTGCTGGTTGGGTGTTTGGCCGGGCTGCTCGTGGGTGGGCCCGTCGGTGTCGGGCGCGCGCAGGCGCCGGGATCCGCCGGGATGGTCCGAATCGGGTTGGACGTTGACGCGGGCACCGGCGACCCACGGTTCGCCTTGGACAGTTCGGCGTACCGGCTGGGCGAGCTCGTCTACGACGGCCTGGTCTATCTGAACAACCGCCAGGCGCCGGAGCCCTCGCTCGCCTCCAGCTGGGACACCCCGACGCCGACGACCTGGGTGTTTCACCTGCGGCGCGGGGTGACGTTTCACGACGGCCAGCCGTTCACCGCGGACGACGTCGTCTACACGTTTGAGACCATCCTCGACCCCAGCTCCAAAGCACCGTACCGGAGCCTGTACACGCCGATCACCAAGGTCGAGAAGGTGGACGCGTACACCGTGCGGATGACGACCAGCGCACCGTACGCGCCGCTCCTATCCTACCTCAACATCGGCATCGTGCCGAAGCATATCGGCGAGAAGAACGACGGATCGCTGGCGTCGCACCCTGTCGGCACGGGACCGTTCCGGTTCGTCTCGTGGGATCGCGGATCCAAGATCACCCTCGAGGCCAACGCGCGCTACTGGGGCGGCGCACCGAAGGTGCGGGGCCTGGTGATCAACATCGTGCCGGACAACTCCGCGCGCGCGGCGGCGGTGGAGGCCGGCGACCTGGACTTCATTCACTCGCCGCTATCGCCACAGGACGTCGCGCGTCTCCGGAAATCGAGCAACCTGATTGTGACGAAGATGACGGGGCTCGGTATCACCTATCTCAACATCAACACGTCCGTGTGGCCGCTCAGCGACGTGAAGGTGCGCCAGGCGCTGGCCTACCTCACGGACCGCCAGGCGATCGCGGCGGACATCTATCAAGGGATGGACCAGGCCGCGACGTCGCTGCTGACGCCGGGGCTGTGGGCGTACACGGGCAGCGTGCGCCAGCCCGAGTACAATCCGGCCAAGGCGCGCGCGCTCCTCCAGGAGGACGGGTTCACCCTGCAGGGCGGCGTGTACGAGAAGGACGGGAAGCCGTTGGCGATCGAGCTGTGGACCCACAGCGAGGACCCGAACCGTGTGCAGGCTGTGGAGTTCCTCCAGAACGCCTGGCAGAAGTACGGCTTCCGCGTGAAGGTGTCCACCAACGAGTGGCCGACATTCTCCAGCGCCGTCTACGCCTCCAAGCACCAGGTGGCGCTGCTGGGGTGGCTGAACATCGTCGATCCCGACCGGTTGATGTTCAACCAGTTCACCTCGAACGGCGGGCAGAATTGGGAGAAGTACTCGAACCCCACCGTGGACGCGCTGCTCCAGCGCGGCCGTACTACCCTCGATCGCGCGGCCCGCGCCAAGATCTATCAGCAGGCGGCGCAGATTCTCGCGAACGATCAGCCCTACGACGTGTTGCTCTACCAGGGGTACGTGGTGGTGCAGAGCGCGCAACTCCACGGATTCGTGCCCAATCCGAGCGGCAACCTCAAGACGCTGGACGCCGTCACCCTCGGTGGCCGATAGCGCGGCCGGCGGACGCCCGGCGCTGAACGGCTGACGGGGAGGACGATCGCGTCCGGAGGGACGGACTCGTCCCTCCCACACCCCGGGTATGCTGCGCTACGTGCTGCGACGGCTGGCCCAGATGGTCGTGGTGCTGTTTGGGATCTCGTTGCTCGTCTTCGGCCTGCTCCACCTCGTGCCCGGCGATCCGGCCGCCTTGTTGCTGGGCCAGCAGGCGACCGCCCAGGATATTGCGCGCCTCAGACACGTGATGGGCCTCGACCGCCCCGTCTGGTACCAGTTCGTGCAGTACGTGGCGCGCGCGGCGCGCGGCGACCTCGGCACGTCGATCTTCCTCGGCGGGCAGCGCGTTACGGTGTTGATCGGCGCGCATCTGCCCGCCACTGCGGAACTGGCGTTCGCGGCGATGGCCCTGGCGGTGGCGGTTGGGGTGCCGGTCGGGGTCCTGTGCGCGGTCCGGCAGTACTCCCTAATCGACGTCGTGAGCATGGCCGTGACGCAGATCGGCGTGTCGATGCCGGTGTTCTGGCTCGGCATGCTGTTCATCTTGTTGTTCTCCCTGCAACTCCGCTGGCTGCCGACGTTCGGCCGAGGGATGCCCCTCCCCGCGGCGTTCCTCGCCATGCTGGAAGGGAACGGCGCCCCGCTCGTCGACAGCCTGCGGCACTTGGCGATGCCGGCGATGACGCTGGCGCTGTCGGCGGTCGTGCTGATCACGCGCATGGTGCGCTCGGCGATGCTGGAGGTGCTTGGGCAGGACTACGTCCGCACGGCGCGGTCGAAAGGCCTGACCGCGCGGGCGGTGACCTACCGCCACGCGCTGCGCAACGCGGTGCTGCCGGTGATCACGATCGTGGGGCTGCAGGTCGGCGCGCTGCTAGGCGGCGCCGTGGTCACGGAGACGATCTTCGCGTGGCCGGGCCTGGGGCAGTTGCTGATCAACGCGATCAGCCAGCGGGATTTCCCCGTCGTCCAAGGCGCGACGCTGGTCATCGCCCTGGTGTTCTCCGTGATCAACTTGGCGGTCGACGTCGCGTACGCGTGGCTGGATCCCCGCATCCACTATGGGTAGCGAGGCACGGCGGCCATTTGCCGCACGCGTCGTGCGGAGCCGAGCGGCCCTGGTGGGCGGCGGGCTGGCGGTCCTGATCGGCCTGATCGCGGTGTTCGCCCCGTGGGTGACGCCGTACGACCCGTTCCAGATGGCGATGGCGCAACGGCTAGAACCTCCCAGCATCCCGCACCCGCTCGGCACGGACATGTTCGGGCGCGACCTGTGGGCGCGCATGGCGCTCGGCGCGCGCTACTCTCTGGTCGTGGCGTTCCTGGGCGTGGCGATCGCGTCGGTGATCGGCGTGTCCGTGGGGCTGCTCGCGGGCTATTATGGGGGATGGGTGGATACCATCGTCAGCCGGGTCGTCGACGTCTTTCTTGCATTCCCCGTCATCCTGCTCGCGCTTGCGCTGATCGCCGCCCTCGGACCCAGCCCCATCAACGCGATGATCGCGATCGGCCTGGTGTACTGGACGACGTACGCGCGGGTGGTGCGTGTGTCGGTGCTGGCGGTGCGCCACGAAGAGTATGTGCTGGCGGCGCACGCCGTGGGGGTGCCGGACGCGCGGATCCTGATCCGACACCTGCTTCCGAACGTGCTCGCGCCGGTGATCGTGCTCGCGACCCTCGGGATGGGAGGGGCGATCGTGATCGAGTCCACGCTGAGCTTTCTCGGGCTCGGCGTCCAGCCGCCCGCGCCGTCGTGGGGATGGTCGCTCGCGCTCGGAATGCGATACATGCGGCAGGCGCCGCACCTGGCGGTGGTCCCCGGCGTCGCCATCATGCTCACGGTGCTCGCCTTCAACCTGCTGGGCGACGGGGTCCGAGATCTCACGGACGCGAGGGGACGGACCCGCTGAGGGCTCGGCGGGTTGCCGAATCGCCCGCGACGCACGGAGTGACGCGACACGAAGACCCGCGCCGGGTCTTCGAGGCTCGAGGAGGAGGGGGATTATGGTCGGCACACGAACGACGTACACATCGGTCCCGGTCGTCACGCTGGCGAACGGTGGCGAGCTCCGCGTTCCGATCCACGAGGTGCGCGGGGTGGCGGGCGACGGGCCGACGCTCGGGCTCTCGGCGTGCCTCCACGGCGACGAGCAGGTCTCCACCGAGATCTTGTACCGGTTTCTCGAGGCGCTGGACCCGCGCGCGCTGAAGGGGCGGCTCCTCATCGTGCCGGTGGCCAACGGACTGGCGTACGAAGCGATCACGCGGCATACTCCGCTCGACATGCACAACCTCAACCGGGTGTTCCCCGGCGGCGGGGAAGGGTTTCTCACCCATCAACTCGCAGAGGTGTTGGTCGCGCATTTCCTGGACGCGCTCGACTACTACGTCGACCTCCACGCCGGCGGGGCGTACGGGACCGTGGACTACGTCTACATCACGAACGCCGAGGCGCTGTCGCGCGCGTTCGGGTCCGCGGTGCTGTTCCGGCCGCCCCAGGGCTACGGGTACGGAGGCTCCACGGCGCACTACATGACAGCCAAAGGGATCCCGTGCGTGACCGTGGAGCTCGGGGGCGGAGCGGTGGACCAGTCGGGGTATGTGCGGCGCGGCGTGGCTGGCATCGCAAACGTGATGCGGACGATCGGGATGCTGGCCGGGGACCCCACGCCCGCGCCGCGTCAGACGGTGCTGCGGACGCTCGTGACGCTGCGGCCGCGCGCTGGGGGCATGCTCCTCCCCGAAGCGACGGTGCTGCACGCCACGCTCGCCAAAGACACCGTGTTGGGGCGCATCGTGAGCCCGTACTCATTCGAGGAGCTCGACGTGTGCCGCGCGCCGTTCGAGCGAAGCCTCACGGTGCTGGTCCGGCCTTCGGTCTGCCGCGTGCAGCCGGGGGAGTTTGGGTACATGATCGGCGATCTCGCCACCGCGGAGTGACGGCCGCGGCCCCGCGGGGTTGAGCGGCTCGGCACCGGATGAGCCCGACGCCGGTGTGCGAAGTTCTTTCGGGCGAATCGAGAGGAGGCGCGACGCATGGGGTTGGTAGGGAACCGGGTTCGTCTGACACCCGCCAGGCCGCCACGCGATCTGGTGGAGCGATTTCTTGAGGCGAGCCCTCCGGATCTCGCCGATGCGATGAACAAGAGTGGAGCGATGCGCGACATCGCACCCGCGTATCTCCCGATCGCCCGATGCGTTGGCCCTGCGCTGACCGTCAAGATCCCCACCGGCAGCTCGATGATGATTCTGAAGGCGATGGAGCTGGCGCAACCCGGAGACGTGATCGTCATCGACGGGCGCGGCGCGCTCACCGCCAGCCTGTGGGGAGGGAACCGCAGTCTGTTTGCCGCGCAGAAGAAGGTCGCCGGCGTGGTCATCGACGGCGCGATGCGGGACGTCGCCGAAACGCGCGAACTCAACCTCCCGCTCTTTGCGCGGGCGATCTGTCCGATGGCCGGCACGACCGCGGGCCCCGGCGAAATCAACTACCCTGTTGCGTGCGGCGGGGTTGTGGTCGCGCCAGGCGACATTGTGGTCGCGGACGCGGAGGGGATCGCGGTCGTGCCGCTGGCCGACGCCGAGGATGTCCACCGCGCGTGGCGCAAGATCGTGGACCGGGAACGGGCCTGGCGAACAGATTCCGCGTCCGGCCGACAGGTGGGCGGGCTCGACGTCGATCGGTTATTGCGGGACGCTGGCACCGAGGTGGTTCCCTGACCCACGGCGGTTCCGCGACGACCGCCGCCGCCCGGGTCGAGGCCGCACGCCCGCCGTTTCGCCATCGAGGGTTCACGCTGCTGTGGACGGCGCGGATGATGTCGGTGATGGGCCTGCAGGTGCAGGCGATCGGCGTCGGATGGCTGATCTACGCGCTCACGGGGTCCGTGTTGCACCTCGGTTTGGTCGGTATGGCGCAGTTCGTGCCGACGGCCTGCCTCGCCCTGTTTACGGGGCGCGCCGCCGACCGCTGGGACCGACGCCGCATCCTCGTCGTGCGCTACAGCGCCGAATGTCTGTGTGCGTGCGTATTGCTCGTGCTGGTCGTGACGGGGACGGCCCCGGCCGCGACGATGCTGGGGACGCTGGTCGCGTTCGGCGCCGCCCGCGCGTTCGAAAACCCGGCGACCAATGCGCTGCTGCTGCTCGTCGTGCCGCGCCGGATCTTTGCGAACGCCGTCGCGGTGAACACGTCGGCGTTGCAGACGGCGACCATCGTCGGCCCCGCGCTCGGCGGCGTCGCGACCGTAGTGGCGGCGGCGCTGTGGGCGTGGTGGTTTCCCTCGCTGCGTCGCGTCGACCGACTGGATGCCCTCGACCGGCCGCGCGCTGACGCGTCGATCCGGCGGTCGAGCGGAGGAGTCATGCGACGTCCCGTGGAACGTGATGGCACGGATGAGCAATCGTCATAACGCCTCGAACGATCCCCGGGAGGCCACCGCCGAGCGGTTCTGTGATCGTTTCCGTGCGCCGGCCACGCGGTCGTGGCCGCCGGATGTCGCCGCCGCCGAGCGTGACGGGCGCAGGGCGCGCACACGATGCTTGACCTGATCGTCAAAAACGGCACGATCGTCAGCCCGGCCGCGAGCCACCGCGGGCACGTCCTCATCGACGATGGCAAGGTCCTCGAGATCCAGACCCGGGACGACTTGCCGCCGGCCGAGCGCGTCATCGACGCCACCGGCCTGCACGTACTTCCCGGGCTCATCGATCCTCACGTGCACTTCCGAGTGCCGGGCCTCGGCTACAAGGAGGACTTCGAGACGGGCTCGCGGGCGGCGGCGGCCGGCGGCATCACGACGGTCATCGATATGCCGAACGTCGTTCCGCCAACGGCCACGGTCGAGGCGTTTCACGCGAAGGCCCAGCACGTCCGCGGCGGAGCCTACGTGGACTACGGATTCTACGCCGTGCTGATCTCGGGGAACAGCGATCAGATTCTGCCGCTGGCCGACGCCGGGGTCGTCGGGTACAAGATCTTCCTCGGGGAGACCGTGGGCAACATCCCGGCGCCCGAGGACGGCGAGATCATCGATGCGTGGCGGATCATGGCGCAGACCGGCCTTCGCTGCGGCGTGCATGCCGAGGACAACGGCATCATCCTCTACCTGCGCAAGAAACTGCAGAACCAGGGACGCCGGGACCCCCTGGCCCATCTCGAGTCCCGCCCCGCTGTCGCGGAGGCCGAGGCGATCTCGCGCGCGATTCTGTTCGCGCGCGAAGCGGAGAGCAAGCTGATGATCTACCATATGAGCTCCGCGGAAGGCGTCGAGCTCGTCCGCCGGGGAAAAGCGAGCGGAGTGGACGTGATGGCGGAGACCGGTCCGCACTACCTTCTGCTGGAAGGGGAGGACATGGTGCGGAGGCAACTCGGCTCGCTGATGAAGATCAGCCCGCCGGTTCGGTCCAGGGAACACGCGGACGCGCTCTGGCGAGGTCTGCTCGACGGCACGATCGAGGTCTTGGGGACCGATCACTCCCCGCACACCCGGGAGGAGAAACTGGCCGATGCCCCCATGGGAGACATTTGGAAGGCGATGGCGGGATGGCCCGGCGTCGAGACCGCCGTGCCCCTCATGCTCACGCAGGTCAGCGCCGGCCTGTTGAGTCTCAACCACTACGTCAAGGTCCAGGCCGAGGGTGCCGCCCGCGCGTGGGGCCTCTGGCCGCGCAAGGGACATCTCGGTCGCGGGGCCGACGGCGATGTGACGATCGTGGATCTGCGCCGCGAAGGTACGATCGATCAGGAGACGCTGCACAGCAAGAGCAAGGTGACGCCGTTCCACGGATTCCGCGTCACCGGCATGCCCGTGTACACTATCGTACGCGGGCATGTCGTCATGGAGCGCGGACGAGTCTCTGGCCGGCCGATCGGCGAGCTGCAACGGCCCGTCGCTTAGCGCGCGGCCGATCACGACGCGCGGTGGCGTGCCCGCGGTCTCCGAACGGCGATTGGCCGGGGCTCCGAGGGCGCATGGGGTGCGCGGCGCGCGATCCGCAGTGGGGGGTGCCCGACGATGAAGCTTGAGAAGGAGATTTCGGTACCGGTCGCCCCCGACAAAGTCTGGGCCTTTCTGTGGGACGTCGAACGGGTCGCCCGTTGCTTGCCCGGGTGCCGAGACGTGCGCACGGTCGTGCCGCACGAGCGGTACGAGGCCGTCGTCGCGGAGCGGGTCGGCCCGTTCAAGGTGCAGTTTCCCCTCGAGATCCGCGTCGTGGAGGCGGAAGAGTCGCGCCGCCTGAAGGCAGAAGCGGTCGGCCGCGACGCCGCGATGGGTACCTCGCTCCGGGTGATGCTGGACTTGCACCTGGAGGGGGTGGGATCCGGCTCGCGGCTCGTTATTGTGTCCGACACGAGCCTGTCGGGGAAACTCGCGACGCTTGGGCACGGGATGATTCAGCAGCGGGCCGACGGGATCATGACGAAGTTTGCCGAGACGATGCAGCGCGAGCTGGAGGGCGCCGGCTAGGCCGGCGCGGCGGCGTGGTCGCGCCGGGTTCCCGGCCTCCGCGCGGCGTCGCGCGAGCAGTGGAGTCGCCGGCGCCCGATCGGTGATGTACAACCGGCTCGTGAAGCCCCTGCTCTTTCGCATGGATCCCGAGCGCAGCCACGATCTCGCGCTGGCCTCGCTGAGCCTTGCGGGGTGGGTGTGGGCCCGTACCGCCGCGCCGCCGGCCGTGGACCCGCGGCTCGCGGTCGAGGTGTGCGGGCTGCGGTTCGCATCCCCGGTGGGCCTCGCCGCGGGCTGCGACAAGGCCGGCCGCGCGCTGTGGGCGTGGCCCAGGCTCGGGTTCGGGTTCGTCGAGGTGGGGACCGTCACGCCTCGCCCTCAACCGGGCAACCCGCGGCCCCGGGTCTTCCGGCTGCCGGAGGATGACGCGCTGATCAACCGTCTCGGATTCAACTCCCCGGGGGCCGGGGTCGTGGCGGAGCGCATCGCGCGGGCGCGTCGCACGGGCGCGTACCCGATCCCGCTCGCGGTCAACATCGGCAAGAACAAGACGACGCCGCTCGAGCAGGCGGCGGACGACTACGTGGGCGCGTTGGACCGCCTGCATGCGCACGCGGATTTCATCGTCGTCAACCTCTCCTCGCCGAACACGCCGGGGCTGCGGGCGCTGCAGACGCGGGACGCCGCGGTGCCCCTTCTTGAAGCGCTCGCCGCCCGCAACCGCAGCCTCGGGGAGAAGCCGCTGTTCGTGAAGGTGGCGCCCGACATGGCCCCGGACGAGCTGGAGGCGATCGCGGATGCGATTCGCGGACGCGCCCACGGGCTGGTGGCGACGAACACCACGGTGCGTCGCGACGGGCTACACAGCCCGCGTGGACGCGAGTCCGGCGGCCTCAGCGGCGCGCCGGTACGGCGTCTCGCGACCGACGCGGTCCGCGTGCTCTTTCGCGCCACCGGCGGCCGGGTGCCGATCATCGGCGTCGGAGGGATCATGACCGCCGAGGACGCATACGAGAAGATCAAGGCGGGCGCGGCGCTCGTGGAGGGCTACACCGGCTTTGTGTACGGCGGCCCGGGGTGGCCGCATCGGGTCACTCGGGGACTCGTGCGGCTGCTTGAGCGCGACGGCCTGGGGACGCTTCGCGACGCCGTCGGCGTCGAGAACGGGTAGGCCCGCCCCCCCGGTGGCCGCCGCGCGTCCGTCTGACGTTACTCGTCGACGCCGCGGACGATCGCGGCAATCGTGTCGGCGAACTGGACCTGGCTGTCGTCCTCGGGTCGGTACCCGAGCGCGGCGCGGGCGTTGGCGAGGCTCCAGAATCGGTGGGTGTTGCCGCTGATGCCGTAGACGATCAGGAACGGGACGCCGTTCGCATCCGCGATGTTCTCGGCCTCGACCATCCGAATCACCTGCTGCACTTGGTCGCGGCGGGACAAGTACGCTCCCAGGGCACGGTGCATCCTTTTGATGTCTCCCGGTCGGACGTGCAGCACGTCGTCGTCCCGAGGTCCGCCGATCCGCCACTGCACGACCTCCAGCGCGCGTCCTCCCACATGCCCTGCGGCAAAGACGAAACCCAGCAGTTCGTACGACGCTTTGGACCAGCCGTACCAGTTATCCGATCGCGGCGGCATGTCGGGCGTGATCATGTCCAGCTTGTCCGCCCAGACCAAGCGCTCGTAGTAATCGGTCGCGTGGTTTGAGCTCGCGACGACCACGCGGCGGACGCCCTCCTCGAGCGCCGTCCGGTAGACGTTGTATGCGAGGGCCAGGTTTTGATGCTCGGCCCAAAACTTTCCCTCGGTGTTGTCGTTCCAGCCGGCGGGCTCCGAGGGCCGCACGAACGCGCAGTGGATCACGGCGTCCACGCCGCGGAAGTGCTGGCGGTACGCGTCGCGGTTTGGGTCGGTCAGATTCGCGAGGACCACCCCCGGCACGGGTGTGTCGTGACGGCTCGTGCTGCGCACGTCGATCGGGAGGACATCCCATCGCGCGCTGATCTCGGCGAACATGCGCTGGGCGATGTATCCGCACGCTCCGGTCAAGACGACGCGGCGCTTCGCCATGGCGGTGCTCCCTGTGAGGTGAGGAACGGCGTGGCCACGTTACAGGTTCGGATCCGTCACGTGATTCCCTCTCAATCACCGCGTCGGCCGCGTGCAGCGGGGCGGGGATGAAGCGCGCGACGACGCGTCGAAACTGTACCGTGGTGCGGCACTCGCGTTCGCCATGCGCGGCGGGTGCGGCAACTCGACGCGGAGGGTGGGAGGAGTCGTGACCACACGGTTGATCCTGTTCCGCAACGCTACGATCGTCGACGGGACGAGCCCGGATCGGCGTGAACGTCATCACGTTCTCGTCGAGGGCGGCACGATTCGGGAAGTGTCCGACCGTCCCATCACCGCCGCGTCCGCCGACGTGCTGGATCTGCGGGGCCGGACACTGATGCCCGGGCTGATCGACTGTCACGTCCACGTGATCGCATCGCTCGTGAACCTCAGTGTCGTGCTGTCCGAATCACTGATGACGCTCCGTGCGCTTCCGATCCTGCGCGGCATGCTCGAGCGCGGGTTCACGACCGTGCGGGATGCCGGCGGGGCCGACTATGGCCTGGCCCAGGCAATCGAGCAGGGGTTCGCCGTGGGACCGCGGCTGTTTGTGCCTGGGAAGGCGCTCAGCCAGACGGGGGGGCACGGGGATTCCCGAAGTCGGTTCGACGACGCTCCGGTGCACCCGCGCGGCCGGCCCGGAGGGCTCAACCGAATCGCCGACGGCGTGGAGGCCGTACGCTTGGCGGCGCGCGAAGAGTTGCGCGCCGGGGCGCACCAGGTGAAGGTGATGGCGTCCGGCGGGGTGGCGTCCCCGACCGACCCGATCGCGAACACGCAGTATTCTCGCGGCGAGCTCACCGCGGTCGTCGAGGAGGCGGAGGCCGCCCAGACATACGTGATGGCGCACGCGTACACCGCCAAGGCAATGCGCCGGGCCGTCGAGTGCGGGATCCGCACGATCGAGCATGGCAACCTCGTGGACGACGCGACGGCGAAGCTGATGGCCGAGCGGGGCGCGTACGCCGTGCCGACGCTCGTCACGTACGAGGCGCTGGCCGACGAGGGCGCGTCGCTCGGGCTCCCGCCCGACAGTGTGGCCAAAATCGCGGACGTCCGCGAATCGGGGCTTCGCTCGCTCGAGATCTTCCGCCGCGCGGGCGTCAAGATGGCGTATGGGACCGATCTGCTTGGCGAAATGCACCGGCACCAATCCTCTGAGTTCACGATCCGAAGCCGGGTGCTGTCTCCGTTCGAGGTGCTCAGGAGCGCGACGACGGTCGCGGCCGAAGTACTGCGCATGGAAGGGCGCCTCGGGATCGTGGCGCCCGGCGCGATCGCGGATCTGCTCGTCGTGGATGGGGATCCACTATCGGACCTCCGCGTGCTCCTCGACCAAGGCGCCCATCTTCAGATGATCATGAAGACCGGAACGTTCTACAAGAATCAGCTGGCGTCGTAGCACCGCGAAACACTCGAGAGGCGCTCCCGCAACCACGGTCTCGGGAGCGCCTCGAGCGTCGTCGGAGTCGTTACCTGGTCCGCCCGTTCTGGCAGGACTGATTCTGCGACCCTCCGCCGCAGTTCGATCCGCGCCCGCGGTTCTGCTGGCCTCCCGAGAATCTCCCGGAGTTGGGATTGGCGTACCGCGGTTGCGCCGGACCGTTGTTTCCGGGAATATACCGGGTGACCGGTTGGGACTGGAAGGTCCTCGGCGGCTGCTGGATCGTGGGTCGCGGATCGTTCTGCCCGCGGAACGCCGGCTGTGGTTGGTTGGCCGGGCCGCGGAACGTGGGTGCGCCCTGGTTGACCGGCTGGGACTGGAAAGTCCTCGGCGACTGCTGGATCGTGGGCCGCGGATGGTTCTGGCCGCGGAACGCCGGTTGCGGCTGGTTAGCCGGGCCGCGGAACGTAGGTGTGGCTTGGTTGACCGGCTGGGACTGGAAGGTCCTCGGCGACTGCTGGCCCGTGGACCGCAGATCGTTCCGCCCGTGGACCGCGGGCCCGGCGATCTGGCCGCTCACGTGAGAGGGGCCGTCCCAACGGGGATCGCCCTGCCGTATCGGGGCGCTAAAGGGCGCGCTCCCGTAGGTGCCCCGGTAGGGTTGGTACGCCGGATGGTAGTAGTGCGCACGATAGGGGCCGTAGTAGGGATACCGATAGAAATGACCGTCGTTGTCCCGGCTCACGAGGTAGACAAGGGTCCCGACGACGATCGTGCCCAGCACAAGGCCCACGATCGGCGCGGGGACCACGATCTCGGGGCACGACGGCGGATAATACCCGTAGTAGGCTCGGTAGTACGGACGGTAGTAGTAGTGGTAGTAGGAACCATAGTACGGGTATCGGTAGTAGCCGCCATCCGGGCCGTGGACAAGGAGATAGAGCAGGCCCGCCACGACGATCGTCCCCAGCACGACGCCCTCGATCGGCAACGGCGTCGGCTGGTACGCGATTGGGGCAGGCGGCGCGGACGGCGGCGTGGCGTACGCCTGACCGGACACGTCGACGCGCGTCGCCGCGAAGTCGCTTCCATTGGCGACGAGCCAGACGGTGATGGGCGCCCCGATGTACTGCTGCAGCGCACACAGCGGCACGCTCGACGAGTCGATCAGGATCGCCGTGTACGGTGCGACCGTGATGGTGTTCGACGTGTCGCCGTTGCTCAGCGTGATCGTCTGCGCGTCGCAGTCGACCGCCTCTATCGTCCCCTGTACCTGAATCGAGGACTGTGCCTGGCCGACACCGGCGAATCCGAGGAGCGGTACAAGCAGACCCAACAGCAGTGCGACGACGTTTCGCATCGTGCGCCCCCTCCCGTGCTCGTCCCCCCGGTCGCGGATGACGGTTGAGCGACACCGCGTCGCCTCCGTCTCACCTTTACCCTAGCAACCGTGGTTGAAGAACTCATGAAGAAGTGATGAAGGGGGCGGGCCGCAGCGCAGATTCATCAAAATGGTATCCGCGCCCGATCAACTGATCTGCGAGCGAGGGGGCGCGACGTGAGGTCGCACCCGCGCCCCGTCAGCGTCCGGCGAGCGGCCCGACGTGCCCGCGGGATGGGGGCGCGGCGCCTGCCGGTGTGGGTGGGGCGAGCGCGGCGTCGTTACTCCAGGCCCACGACGTTGCCGTGTTCGTCGACGTCCATGCGCTCGGCCGCGGGATGGGACGCGAGGCCGGGCATCGTACGCATGTCGCCGCAGATCGGGTAGATGAAGCCGGCGCCCACCGACGCGCGCACCTCGCGGACCGGCAGCGTCCAGCCGGTGGGTGCGCCCTTGAGCGCCGGGTCCGCCGAAAGCGAGAGGTGGGTCTTCGCGACGCAGATGGGCAGCCGCCCGAAGCCGTTGCGCTCGTAGCTGTCGAGTTGGCGGGTCGCGAGCGGCGAAAACGACACGGCCGCGGCGCCGTAGATCTTGGTCGCGATCGTCTCGATCTTCGTGCGCAGCGGCATCTCGTCCGGGTAGAGCAGCTGGAACTCGCTCGGCGTCCGCGTCGCCTCGAGGACCCGCTCGGCGAGCGCCACCGCACCCCGGCCGCCGTCTGCGAAGTGGGTGCACACCGCGACGGTCGCCCCCGCGACCTCGGCGATCTCGCGGATGACCGCGTGTTCCGTCGGGAAGTCCGCCGGAAAAGCATTGATCGCGACGACCGGCCGGACACCGTGGAGCCGCACATTCTCGATCTGCTTCCGCAGATTGGCGCCGCCGACGTGGACGTCGTCAGGGTTCTCCTTGAGCAGATCGGGCGGTAGGGGGCGGCCTGGCACGATGCGGTAGCGGCCGGAATGCGCCTTCAGCGACCGCACCGTCGCCACGATCACCGCCGCGTCGGGATGCAGCCCAGAGGTGCGGCACTTGATGTTGAAGAACTTCTCCGCCCCGATATCGGCCCCGAACCCCGCCTCGGTGATGAGGAAGTCGCCGCATCGCACGCCGATCAGGTCCGCGATGATGGACGAGTTGCCGTGGGCGATGTTGCCGAAGGGCCCGGCGTGCACCAGCACCGGTGTCTGCTCGAGCGTTTGCAGCAGGTTTGGCTTGATCGCCTCCCGCATGATGACCGTCATCGCGCCCGCCGCCGTCAGTTGCTCCGCTGTCACCGGCTCGCCGCCCCGGGTGTATGCGACCACCGTCTGGCCCAGGCGCCGCCGCAGGTCCCGCAGCGACGTCGCCAGGGCCAGGATCGCCATGACCTCGGACGCCGCGGTGATGTCGAACCCGGTCTGCCGGGGGATGCCATCCTCCTTGGCGCCGAGGCCGACGACGATGTTGCGGAGCGTCCGGTCGTTCACGTCGAGCACGCGCCGCCACGTGATGTTGGCGGGGTCGATGCCGAGCGCATTGCCGTGGAACAGATGGTTGTCGAGCATCGCCGCAAGCAAATTGTGCGCCGCTGTGACGGCGTGGAAATCGCCCGTCAGGTGGAGGTTGACGGTCTCGAACGGCACCACCTGGCTGTACCCGCCGCCTGCGGCCCCGCCCTTGATGCCAAACGTCGGGCCCATCGACGCTTGTCGCAACGCGATGGTCGCGCGTCTGCCGATCTGGGCGAAGGCCTGCCCGAGCCCGATCGTGGTCGTCGTCTTCCCCTCGCCGAGCGGGGTCGGGGTGATGCCCGTCACCACCACGTACTTCGCCCGCGGGCGGTCGGAGAGGCGTTCGATCGCCTCGAGCTTGATCTTGGCCGCGTACTGTCCGTAGGGCTCCAGCCACTCCGGGCGGAGCCCCATCATCTCTGCGATCTCACCGATGGGCTTGAGCCGAGCGCTGCGTGCGATCTCGAGAGCCGAAGGCGTCTGTGTGGTCATCACTCACTCCCGTCGGGGTGCGCGGTCCGGTGTCTGCCGTGCGCTATAGTAACATGTGGAACGGCACGGGGGCGCGCGAGGCCGATCGCGGCCGCGCGTCGCCGCCGACACCGCGCCGACTGCGCGCGCGGCGTCGGTCGCGCGGCAGGAATCGTGGCGCGCGGGTAGACGGGGGCCGGGGATGGGCGACCTTCGGGCGGAGAAGATGCAGCTGCGGGCGTCGATGCGAGCGCTTCGCGACGCGTTGTCCGCCGAGGAGCGGGCGCGGCTGTCCGATCGGATCGCCGCGCGACTGGGTGCCCTTCTGGATCGGCTGGCACCGCGCACGGTGATGGTGTTCTCGTCGTTCGGCTCCGAGGTATCGACACGGAGCATCATCGAGACGCTGCTCCAGGCCGGCCGGCGAGTCGCCCTGCCGGTGGTCGCCGGGCACGAAATGCGCGCGGCATCGTTCCGGCCCGGCGATCCGGTGCGGACGGCCCGCTACGGCGCCGCCGAACCCACCGCCGCAGCCGAAGTGCCGCCGGACGCGATCGACGTCGTCATCGTACCCGGCCTGGCGTTCGACCGGCGCGGATACCGCGTGGGATATGGGCGGGGGTACTACGATCGCTTCTTGGTTCGGACGCGGCCGGATACGTCGCGAATCGGCATCGCGTTCCACGCGCAGGTGGTGGACGCGGTGCCCCGCGGCGACGCCGACCAGCCGGTAGACGCGATCGTCACGGAACTGGAAGTCGTTTGCTGCCGGCCGCCGCGGCGGCCCGAGTAGCTCGCGGTCCCGGCCGCGCGCGGCGGGTGGCCTCGCCGAGGATCATCCCCTGCGCTGATTCTTGTGTTCGTACAGTCGAGCATCGGCCTTCGCGAGCAGCGTTTCCGTGTCCGCGCCATCGCGGGGATAGCCCGCCAGTCCCCAGGAGAGCGAGAGCGGCAACGGCATCACCCGCGGCCCGACGGTGACGGTGAGATCGCCGAGTTGCCGCAGCATGTCGGCCGCCTGCTCATCGTCCGTCTCAGGGAACAGGATCACGAACTCGTCGCCGCCAAACCGCGCGACGACGTCGACGGTTCGCAGCGACGCGCGGAGCGCGGCCCCGACCTGCGCGAGCACGGCGTCTCCCCGCATGTGCCCGAGGCTGTCGTTCAACCGTTTGAAGCCGTCGACGTCCACAACTGCGAGCATGAACGAGCGGCTAGTGTCGTGGTGCCGTCGCACGGCGCGTTCGCACTCCGTGAGAAACGCGCGCCGAGTCAGGAGTCCGGTCAGCGCATCCGTGACCGCCTGCTGCCGCACCTGTTCGTGCAGACGCGCGGCCTCGAAGGCGCCGCCAAGATACCGGGCCACGATCGCGAGCACGTCGAGGTCCACCTGCGTGAACCCGTCCACCTCCGTCCGGTGGGCGGCCACCATCCCGATCGCCCGCCCCTGGGCCACGAGCGGCGCGAAGATCCCCGAGCGGATGTTCTCGTACCGGCGCACCTGGCGCGCGTCGGCGTGCAGATCGGGCACGTACAGGGGGGCGTTCTGCTCCACCGCGGCCCAGCTGAGCCCGTGCCCGCGCGGGAGCCGCAATCCCTTGGTATCGCTGCGGAGCCCGGCCGCGCCGACGAGGACGAGCGTGTCAGGATTGTCCTCGTCGATCAGCCCGATCGTGCAGGACTCGAACCCGACTTCCTCCTTCAGCCCGTGCAGCACGCGGTCGATCAGATCCGACATCTGGAGGACCGCGGTGAACTCTGTCGCGAGGTGCGCCAGGAAGGCGAGCACCTTCGCCGGCTCGGCGTCGACCGGCCGTCTCGGCCGCCGCCGCGGGGAGGAGGCTTTCCGACGAGGTTGGCGTGTCACGCGGGGTCCCGATCGGCTCGAGCTGGCACCCGCCTACGAGGGCGACAGGCCATCGCGGCGGGCTCCACCTTGGACGATCAGCCGGACGCGCCGCAGCGACGTGATGTCTTCGTGCGGATTGCCGTCCACGCTGATGACGTCCGCGACCTTGCCGGGTTCCAGGCTTCCCACGTCGCCGTCCATCCCGATCGCTTCGGCCGCGCGGCGGGTCACCGCGAGCAGCGCGTCCTGCGGCGCGGCGCCCCACTCCACGACCTTCGCGGCCTCCCACCAGAGCAGACCGTGCATCGAGTCCGTCCCGAGCGCCCATTTGACGCCGCTGTCGAGCACGGCCCTGAAGTTTTCGCGCGACTTCTCGCGGGATTCCCGCAGCTTGGCCATGATCGAGGGGACGTGCGCGTCCCCCTTCTCGATGCCGTCCGGGTGCCCGGAGACCGCGTTGTTGGTGACGAGCCAGATCCCGCGGCGTCGCATCTCCGCGAGGTCCTGCGGCTCGCACAGCTTCCCGTGTTCGATCGTGTCCACCCCCGCCTCGATGCAGATCCGCACGCCCGGGCCGCCGTGGGCGTGGACCGCGACCGGCTTGGTGTTGCGGTGCGCCTCCTCGACCGCGACCTCGACCTCGTGGCGTGAATAAGCGTACCAGCGCGCCGTGGTGCCCTCGCTGGACACGCCGCCCGTCATGAACAGCTTGATCAGATCGGCGCCCATCGCCACGTTCTCGCGGATGTGCTTGCGAATCTCTTCGGGGCCGTCGGAGTAGGTGAGCGCCGCGCCGTGCCCGTTTCGGGCGGTGATCGGCCGGGTCGCGACGCGCAGCCGGGGTCCGGGCAACCGCTGCTGTGCAATCGCCGCCCGCAACTCCACGTCGATGAAGTGCTCTTCGCCGACGACCCGCATCGTCGTGACACCGGACAGCAGGTCGGCGCGGAGGTTTGGGACGGCGCGCAGCATCTGCCGGGCCGGCGGCTGCTTGAGCTGCCCGATCTGGTCGCCGAGGCCTGGGTTGATCGACGCGTGGGAGTGGGCGTCTACCAATCCCGGGAGCACGGTCTGGGTGCCGCAGTCGATCACGTCGACGCCGGCGGGCACGGGCACCGCGGCCTCGGGGCCGACCGCCGTGATCCGTTCCCCCTCGATGAGCACCACCCCGCGCTCGATGGCGGGTCGTCCGGTGCCGTCGATGATCCGCTGTGCTTTGATTGCGATGCCCACTCGGCTCACCTCTTTGCATGTTGCGTCACGTTGCCACGGACCACCGGGACGGAGTACAGGAGCGCGCGCGGACGCCGCGCGAGAGACGTTGTGCAGGGTGTGCGACATCGCCCGCCACTCGCCCGGATGGACCGAGGATCCACCGGACTGTTTCGCACCCTCCGGGAGCGCTCCCTCCGGAGGGGCTGCGGTGACAGGAGTTTCCGCGCGGACGGCGAACGCCGTCCCAAGCTCGGGTGCGATCCGCGCAGTCAGACCCCGGGGGAAGGGAGAGAGGGATGCGGAGGCTTCTTGCGATCGTGTTCGCCGGACTGACCTTGGGCGTGATGGCGACGGCCGCGTTCGCCTGCGGCGCCGACGACGTGTACGCTCCGCCGCAGAACAGCTCCCCCGCCGTCCAGCAACCACAGCCAGGAAGCACGACCTGATCGACGCCGCGCCACCGCACGTGCGGCGGCCGGCAGCATCGGCTCGAGGCGGCCGGAGACATCTCCGGCCGCCTTGCCATTGGTCGCGATGCGCGCCGACGAGGCGCGGCCGGGGGGGAGGGGCAGGGCAGTGGAACGGACGCGGGCAGACGCGGACGACGCGGTGGACCGCCGGCTGCGGACGCTGGCGGAAGGGTGTCGCGCGGTCTTCTTTGCGGGACTCCCGGGCACCGGTAAGAGCTTCTTTGTGCACCGCCTGGCAGCGTTGGCGCACGCTGCGGGCCGACCGGTTCATCTGCTGTTGTGGGACGTGATCCGGCCGGTGTTTGAGGCGAGCCCCGTGGGTCGCCGCTATCCGGTCCGTGCCGGCATCACCCACCCGGTCATCCGGAGGGCGGCGGGGATCTGGGCCCGGCGGGCGGTGGCCCGGTGGGACGCCGGCCATCCGGCGGTCGCGGCGTTGATTGGGGAGAGTCCCCTGGTCGGGCACCGCTTCATCGAGCTGGCGCGGTCGGCCGACGACGCGGCGGAGCCCTTGCTCGCCGGCGACGCCTGCGCGTTCGTCGTCCCCGTCCCCTCGGTCG
The DNA here is from genome assembly GCA_035295165.1 of bacterium. Taxonomy (NCBI): domain Bacteria; species bacterium. The sequence goes on along the minus strand of DATGJN010000116.1, from coordinate 38,946 downwards.
AGGTCCGGCGCTTCTTGGAGGCGGAGCGACATCGGCGGTCGGTCCAGCACCGTCACGATCGAGAGCGTGAAGACGCCGTTCCCGCCGTTGTGCAGACGTTGTGGGGCGAACTGGTCGACGTCTCGAGGAAGCTCGGGATCGAGCGGCCGGGCGGCGGCGGAGGGTCCCCGGCCTACGACCCGGCCCTGTACGAGTGCGTCTACCGGCGGGTGCTCGCACGGCGCCACGCATATGTGCTCGGGGTCGAACGGGTGTTGCCGGCGCCCGCGGACTCGGTGTACGCGTTCGCCTTTCCCACGCACGACGTCACCCCCACGGTTGAGGACGCCGACGCGTGCATCGAGGCGGTGGAGACGCAGTACGCCGACCGCGACGTGCTCGATCGCGAGATCGCCGGCTGGTATCTAGTCTAGCGGCTACGTCTTCAGCGCGGCGTTGAGTCTGGCGAAGCCGCCCTCGAGATCCGCGATTAGATCGTCGACCGCTTCGAGCCCCACGTGGACACGAATCAGCGTCCCGTGTTCGTCGCGGGGCCGCACGGTGCGCTCGGGCCGCGCGGGGAGGATGAGGCTTTCGAAGCCCCCGAAACTGGCCCCGATCTTGAACAGCGCCAGGCCGTCGAGCATGGCCGCCACCGCGCGGTCGGAGTTGGTATGGAGCACGATGCCGAACAGGCTGGAGGAGCCGAGGAAGTCCCGCTTCCAGAGGGCGTGGCCGGGATCCTCGGGAAGGGCCGGGTGCAAGATGCGCGCGACCTCCGGCCGCCCGGCGAGCCAGCGTGCGACCTCGAGCGTGGAGCGCTCGTGGTGGCGCAGGCGCACGGCGAGCGTGCGCAGCCCCCGCAGCGTGACGTAGCAGAGGTCCGGCGAGACGCAGTCTCCGAACTCGTCGAGGCCGCTCTTCACCGTGCGGAACAACTCCTCGTCGCGGACAGCGATGACGCCCATGAGCAGGTCCGAGTGCCCACCCAGGTACTTAGTTGCGGCCTGGATCTCGACGTCGACGCCGTGCTCGAAGGCGCGGAAGTTGAGCGGGGTGGCCCACGTGTTGTCGAACAGGACCACCGCCCCGTGCTCGTGCGCCACGCGGGCGATCGCTGGCACGTCCTGCACCTCGAACGTCTGCGAGCCCGGCGATTCGGCGTACACGACCCGCGTGTTGGGGCGCATGAGCGCGGCGATTTCGCCGCCGGCGTGCGGATCGTAGAACGTCGTCTCAACGCCGAAGCGCGCGAGGACGCCCCGGCAGAACGCTCGCGTCGGCGCGTAGACGGTGTCGGCCGCCAGCATGTGATCGCCCTGTTTGAGGAACGGGAGCAGCGCCTGCGTGACCGCGGAAAACCCGGAGGAGGTGACTACCGCGCGGTGCGCACCCGACAATTCCGCGAGCGCCTCCGTTAGGGCGAACGTAGTCGGCGTGCCCTGGATGCCGTAGTAGAAGCCGGTGTATTTGCGTTCCTGACGGCGCTCGAATTCCGCCATCGTTGGGAACAGGATCGTCGACGCCCGGTACACCGGCGGGTTGACGATCCCGAAGTGTTTCTCCGGCTCCCGCCCGGCGTGGACGAGCCTCGTTTCCGGTTTCATCGTGGTCCCTCCCGTGTCGCGTGTCTCGGCATCAGTCTTCGAGCGTCTCCCGCGTATTGTCCTGCCGCGCCGCGGTCCGCGGGAGGAGTGTCGCCGCGGCGCCGCCAAAGCGTTGGGGTGGCTCCCCCCAGCGAAAGGCGCGTGGCGTTGCTGGTCGCGATGACCTCGTCGTTCATCACCCCCTACATGGCCACCTCGATCAACGTCGCGCTCCCGACGATCGGTCGGGAGTTCGGGCTGAACGCCCTAGGGTTGAGTTGGGTGACGACTGCGTATCTGCTCGCGGCCGCGGTTTCCCTCGTGCCCCTCGGCCGCATCGCCGACCTTCACGGCCGCAAGCGCATGTTCGTCGGCAGCCTGGCGCTGTACACAGTGACGGCGTTCCTCTGCGCGCGGGCACCGTCGGCGCCGCTGCTGATCGCGTTCCGCGCTCTCCAGGGGATCGGTGGCGGGACCATTTTCGGCATGAGCGCGGCGATCGTCGTCTCGATGTACCCACAGGCCGAGCGGGGACGGGCGCTCGGCATCATCATCGCGTGTGTCTACGGGTCCCAGGCCGTCAGCCCGCTGCTCGGCGGCCTGCTGACGGAGTACTTCGGGTGGCGCTCCATCTTCATGACGACGGTGCCACTCGCGGCTGCGACGATCGCGCTGACCCTCTGGCGGCTCCACGGAGAGTGGGCGTCGCCGCACCGGGAGCGGTTCGACGTGCCCGGCGCGTGCCTGTACGGCGCGATGCTGATCGGGCTGATGTATGGGCTGACGCGGCTGCCCGAGCGCGCCGGCGTGACGCTCGTGCTGCTCGGACTCGCAGCCGCGGCGGCGTTTGTCCGGTGGGAGCGCAGCGTCGCCCACCCGGTCCTGAACGTGCGTCTCTTCCTCGAGAACCGGGTGTACGCGTTCTCAAATCTGGCTGCGCTCCTGAACTACAGCGCCACGTACGCCACCGCGTTTCTGTTGAGCCTCTACCTGCAATATGTCCGCGGGTTGTCGGCGGATCGCGCCGGTGTCATCCTCCTCGCGCAGGCGGTGCTGCAAGCCGCGTCGTCGCCCTTTGCGGGTCGACTCTCCGATCGGGTAGAGCCGCGCTGGCCGGCGTCGATCGGCATGGCGCTGACGGCCACCGGGCTGTTTCTGCTGGCCACGATCCACGACGCCACGCCCGCGTCGTTCATCGTCGGCAGCCTGCTCGTCGTCGGGTTGGGATTCGGCCTGTTCTCGTCGCCGAACACCAACGCGGTGATGAGCTCGGTGGGACCCGAGATCTACGGCGTTGCGTCGAACACGCTGTCGACGATGCGGCTCGTCGGTCAGATACTCAGCATGGGAATGGTGACGCTGGTCTTCAATACCTACCTTGGCGGGGCGACGATCACGCCCGAGCTCCACGCGCCCTTCCTCGCAGCGACCCACACCGCATTCGGTGTGTTCGGCACCCTGTGTATTATCGGCATGCTTGCGTCGCTCACGCGCGGAGGGCTCCATTCACCCGCGCGGACCGTCGCAGGTTCATGACCGGGTGCGGCGCGGGGCGGTCCCTGCGCTCCCGCGGAGGGGAGGATTCGGACGGTTGACGGCGTTCCGCACCGATGGGACGATACGGGCGATGCCGGCCTTCCGTCGCGAGAAGGCCGCGGCGGTTGGGGAGGGATGGGAGTGGGGCGTCCTGGGAACGGGCGGACCGTGCTGGTCGCGTTTCTGGCCGGGGTTCCTTTGCTGCTCTGCGGCGTCGGCGCGGGGTGGGCGGCGACATCGGGTTCGCTGACTGTCACCGTCACCGGGCTCGCACCGGGCGGGGTAATTCCGCAGGTACATGCTTTCTGCGTTCCGGACGGGCGAGGCCACGCAACCGACGGCCCCAACGTGAGCCCGGCCATCTCTTGGTCCGCCGGGCCGGCCGGGACCGCATCGTACGCGATCGTCACTCGCGATGCCGACGTGCCGTCAGTGTTTACGAACGCGAACCAGGAGGGCAAGATGCTTGCGGCCGATCTGCGGCGCGTCGACTTCTATCACTGGGTTCTGGTGGACATTCCCGCGACGGCGAAGGAGCTGCCGCTCGGCGCAGATTCCAACGGGGTCGTCGCGAACGGGAAGCCGCTGGGTCCGACCAACTTCGGAGTGCGCGGCGCCAACAGCTTCACGCCCGGCGTGCACGGCGGGTACGACGGGCCGTGCCCGCCGTGGAACGACGAACGGGTGCATCACTATCACTTTACCGTGTACGCGCTGGACGTCGCCCGACTTGGCGTGTCCGGCAACTTCAGCGGTCCGGACGCGCTGCGCGCGATGCGGGGGCACATCCTTGCAAGCGGCGAGGTCGTCGGAGTGTACTCGCTTAACCCCACGGTACGGCAGAGCCTGGGCCTGAAGTGACGTTTGGCACGCCCGCCGTGGGCGCGCGGGGGCGCCACGCTCGCCGTCGTGCGCGTTTGATGCAACTGCGGGCGAAATTTACGGGAATATAGAAGTATAGTAGAATAAAGTTAGGCTATCGAGATGTCATCCATAGAAGGATCGCGGGAAAACGACACTATGGATGGAAGGAACACTCGTGCCGGAGGGAAGACAAGTACCTAGGCGGGTACGCTCACGCCGCTCAGGTGGAAGAGTGTAGCATGCGAGGACTGCTGGCCCCGAAAACGGACCCGGAGCGAGGCGGTGGGCCGACGATGAGCCGGACCACTGCGGGAGTCTTCGCAGGACTCTTCATCGCCGCGATCTCGATTGGGTACGTGGTAGGAGCCGTGTTGTTTCCCAGGCCGGTGCCTGCGGGAACGGCGGCGCACGTTGGATCCGCCCAGACGGCTGCGTCGGTGCCCGGCTCCGCTTCCACGAGGACCCCGGTCGCCAGCACTCCTCGCCCAGGACCTGGTCCTGTGGTGGCGTCGCCGCCGTTGCCGGGTGCACCCCGTCATGAGCCGATCATCGCCGCGGCCCCGCCGGCCACCGTCGCGCCACGGGGCGCGACACCTGCTCCTTTGCAGATGAGGCTTCCGGCCGCTGCTCCGGCCGGTGCGGCCGCCGGTATCACCGTGCCGGCGTCTCCCCACAAGGATCCCGCGGTGTCCACAGTGTCACCGCGAGCGCAAACGCCCCCGGTTCCGGGTACCGCGCCGGTCGCGCGGCCCGCGCCAGGACAGGCGGCGCCCGGGCAAGTGCAGCCTGCGCATGCGCAACCCGCGGCACCGGCCGTTGCCCCCAATGTTCGACGCACACCGGCCCAAGCCACAAACCCAGGCGCCGACCTGACGATCCCGCTGGTCAGGCCGTCGGCACCCGCGGCTGGCGCGGGGGCCACGCCCCCCCGCACGAGCGCTCCAGGATCGGCGGCGTCCGCGCCCGCGGCTTCCGGGTCGGCGACCGTTAGCTTCCCGACGTCCCAGGGAGCGCCGGGGTCGACGTCCGCAGGAGTACAATCGCCGGGGACGTCCGGCGATCCGACGGCATCGGGTGGAGTGGGGGCTCCCGGCGCGGTGCCTCCGAGGACCCCCGCCGCAGGACCGGCGCCCTCCGGATCAGCGGCACCGGCGCCCTCTCAGGCGCCCGCCTCCCCGGCGTCGGAGCGTTTCCACGTGCAGGTCGGGACGTTTGACGTCCGGCAGGATGCCGACGCGCTCGCTCAGCGGCTGCAGAAGCATGGCTACTCGACCTCGGTCACGAAAGACGCGCCGTACCGCGTGTGGGTCGGCGGGTACCTCGATCGGCCGACCGCGGACCGGCTGGTGAACGCCCTGCAAGCGCTCGGGTTTGCCGCCACAATGGTGCCGTAGGCGCGCCCCGAGCCGTTTCGGGTCACCGGCGGAGATCTCGGCACGCGCCGGCATCACCCCCCATCGTACCCTCATCACGAGCGGAGGACCGCAGATGCCCGTGGACCGTGTGCACCGGTATATCGACGAACACCGCGGCGAAGCGCTTGAGACGTTGAAAGGATTGGTCCGGCAGCCAAGCGTCAGCGCGCAAGACAACGGCGTGAAGGAGTGCGCCAGCTACCTCGCCGATCTCCTTCACGGGCTCGGGATCGCGGCGGAGATCATCCCGACCGAGACGCAGCCGATCGTATACGGTGAGATCGTTCGGGATCCTCGGGCGTACACACTGCTGTGTTACGGACACTACGACGTGCAGCCGCCCGAACCGCTCGAGTTGTGGGAGACGCCCCCGTTCGTGCCGACGGTCCGCGATGGAAGACTGTACGGCCGGGGCACCGGCGACAATAAGGGCCAGCTCATCACGCACGTGCTCGCGGCGAACGCCTGGATGGAGGCGGCGGGCGGCCCGCCGATCAACCTTAAGTTCGTGTTCGAGGGCGAGGAGGAGTCGGGCTCGCGGAGCCTTGGCGGGTTCGTCCGGGATCATCGGGTCAAGCTCGCGGCCGACCTGGTGTACATCTCCGATGGGGGATTGCATCCGTCCGGCGCACCCACGGTGTCGCTCGGCAATCGTGGCATCCTCGGCATCACGCTCGTCGCCGAAGGCGCGGATCGCGACAACCACTCCGGCAACAAAGGCGGCGTCGCGCCGAACCCGGTGTGGATGCTCGTGCATCTGCTCTCAACGATGGTGGACCGATCGGGACGCGTGCTCATCGACGGGTTCTACGACCACGTCCGGCCGATCGGTCCGGTCGAGGAACGGTTGCTCGCCGCGATGGACTTCGATCCTGGGGCGTTTGCGGCGACCATGGGTTTGGACACGCTGCCGATGGACGGTGCCACGTACTGGAAGCGCATCATGCTGGAGCCGTATTTCAACATCAACGGATTCATCAGCGGCTACGTGGGGCCCGGTTCCAAGACGATCATTCCGTCGCGCGCCGAATGCCGGATCGACATCCGCCTCGTCGTGGATCAGAAGACGCAGGACATTCTTACGAAGGTCGAGCGGCACGTCGCGGCGGTGGACCCCCGTGTGCGGGTCCTGGAGCGGGGGTTCGGGGTGATGGAGGCGAGCCGGACGCCGGCAGACCACCCCGCCGTCGGCGTCGTGGCCGAGGCGATCCGGGCATACCGCGGCACGGCTCCCTACATCAACCTGTCCGGCGGCGGGAGTCTTCCGAACGCGGTGTGGCCGAACGTGCTCGGCGTGGACCACATCGGCGTGCCGTATGCCAACGCGGACGAGAACAACCACAGCCCCAATGAGAATCTGAGCTTGGAACGCTACTACGACGGCATCCATACGAGCGCGCAGGTGTTCCAGGCCCTCGCCGACGCGGATCGGAAGGGGACGCTACGCCGGGCGACGCGGTAGCGCGCCTGCCTATCGCCGAACGCGCCTGAGCTTGGACAGGCACCGGAGCTCCCGGGGCGGGGTCAGCAGCCGTCCGCGGATCGTCCAGGAGACCTCGCCGACGTACACGTCGCCGTGGGAGTCCACGGCGATGGTGTGGGGCGCGACGAACTGGCCGGGCTCGCTGCCCGGGAATCGATCCCCGAGGCGCGCGAGCAACCCTTGATCCGTCGCGTACACGGCGACGCGCGCGCCGAGATTGGCCACCCCCTCGCTCACCGCTAGGCTGGGACAGAGCTCGCCGACGTAGACGCGGTCTCCCGCGGGGTCGCGGGTGTCGACGAAGAGCCCGCAGGGCCGGTACATGTTGTTCCACTGGGTCTGATACCGGCCGTCGGCGTCAAAGACCTGGACGCGGTGGTTCTCCCGGTCGGCGACGTACAATAGCCCCGCGCGATCGACGCCGATCGCGTGGGGCAGGTTGAACTGGCCGGGGTCCGTCCCCGGCTCGCCCCACGAGCGCCGCCACGCGCCGTCGGGTGAGAACTGATGGATCCGCGAGTTGCCGTAGCCGTCGGTAATGTAGAGCGACCCATCCGGGCCGACGGCGACGTGCGTGCAGCGGTTGAACGGACGCCCGCTGTACTTGGGCGCGGGTTGCCCGGGGGCCCCGATGGTACGGAGCACCCGGCCGTCGAGTGTGCACTTGCGCACCGTGTGGTCGCCGTCGTCCGTGAGATAGATGGTGTCGTCGGGACCCATCGTTACCGCGTGCGGGCGGGTGAAGAGGCCCTCCCCCCATGATGCGAGAAACGCGCCGTCCCGGTCGAACACCGTCACTGGGTGCTCGCCGCGGCTGAACACATACACGCGATCGTGCCGGTCGACGCCGATGCCCGAGATCTCCTTAAACGACCAGCCGTCGGGCAACGCGCCCCAGGGCTCGACGACCTCGTAGACGTACGCTCCGCTGCCTACCGTGGTCACCCACATCCCCCCTTGCGGCCCGATCCGGGCTCGCGGCTGCTCCAATGCTTCGACGCGCTGCTCCAAGACTCCGCACCGGGGCCCGCCTGCCGATGCCGCGGGGAGGCGGGAGAGCCGCCAGGCCGCGCGTAACTACCTTCGGGTGAGCCACGCGACGTGCGTGCCCGTTTCTCGGTCGGCCGCCGAGGCGCCCGGATGGTGAGCGCCGACGTGCCGGCGCGCCGGTTGAACGTTGCCGCGCTCGGCGCCGGGTGGGCCGTGTTTGTAATCGCGAACGCCCAGCGCATCGACGTCGTGCCGTTCTTCGGCCGCCTGCGTTCGTACTACCACGTGGACTATACCGGCGCCGGCGGGCTGCTCTCCGCGTATCTGCTCGGATACGTGATGGCGCAGGTGCCGATGGGGCTCGCCGCCGACAACCTGCCGACGCGGCGCGTCACGCTGACCGGTCTCGCGCTGATGACCGTTACGTCGGGGCTGTTCGCGCTGACCCACCAGTACTGGCTGGCGATGCTGCTGCGCTTCCTGATGGGGATCAGCGCCGCGGCGCTGTATTCGTCGACCGTGAAGCAGCTGCTCGGCGTCGCCCCGAGTCGGGGCACGGCGATGGGTCTTCTGCAATCGGGCGCCGGCACCGGCGTGGTCGTCGGGTTGCTCGGGTTACCGCTGTTGGACCAGGTGATTGGGCTGTGGCCGGCGTTTCTCGCCTTGACCGCGGCGACCGCGGTGACGGATGTCTACGCGGCCGCGTGCCTGCCGCCGGTCGGACAGCGCGGCCCCGCCGCGGGCACGATGGCCCAACAGGTGGGCGGCATCGTGCGCGACCGCTACTTCCGGTACATCGCGTCGTGCAACGCGCTCGCTCTGTTCAGCGTGTACGGCATCACGGCTTGGGTACCAACGTACCTGCAGACCGAGTTTCGCTTCAGCGGTGCGGCCGCAGGTGGCGTCGCGGCCCTGATCAACGTCGGCCTCGCGGTGGCGTCGCCGGCGACCGGGGCGCTCTCCGACCGGCTCGGGGTGCGCGGCCCCGTGGTGATCGCCGGCGTCGGCACGCTCGTGCTGGCGTTCGCGCTGCTCGTGGGCGTCCCGAGTCCGGCGGGGGTCATCGCGAGTGCGGTGATCGCCGGGCTCGGGATCGCGCTCACGCTGCCGATCCTGACGACGATGACCACGGATGTGTTCGGGGTCCGGCGCGCAGGCGTGGCGATCTCGCTCAATCTCGCGGTGAGCCAGGTCGCCTCCACGATCTCGGGTGTGCTGTTTGGCTTTCTCCTGGACGCGACCCGCAGTTTCCATCTGGTATGGAGCGTGGGGCTTGCGGTTGCCGTCGTGGGTCTCGTGCCGGCAGCGCTGTTGCGCGCCCGCGAGGCGGCCGGCGCGGTCGCGGGCGCGCAGGGATAGTCGACCGCCGTGGCCCCGACATGACGAACGTGCGCGGCACAGGGGGTGGGCACCGGACGCGGCCGTCGGGTGAGACGGGCGGCCCGCCCGTTGCGCGCATCGTGTCGCTTGTGCCGAGCGCGACCGAGATCGTGTGCCGCCTCGGCCTGGCCGATCGGCTCGTGGGCGTGTCTGGTGACTGCGACTTCCCGCCCGACCTCCGCGATATTCCGGCGCTGAGCCGTCCCGTGGTCGCGCCGGGTCTGCCGAGCTCCGCGATCGACCGGCGTATTCGCGCGGGCGTGCACACCGGGACGAGCGTCTACCACCTCGACGCGGCCGTGCTGGCCCGCCTCCATCCCGACGTGATCCTCACGCAGGAACTCTGCGCCGTGTGCGCCCCGTCCTTCACGAGCGTGAGGCGTGCCGCGAGGCTGCTTGACGCTGCGGTGCGGATCGTCTCCCTGGAGCCCCGAGGAATCCACGACGTGCTGGACAACATCCAACTGGTCGCCGATCTCGCCGGCGTCGCCGCGCGCGGCCGGGCGCTCGTCGCGGCCCTACACGCACGGCTCGATGCCGCCACTGTGCGGGGTCGCGCGACACGTCCGCGCGTCGCCCTGGTCGAGTGGCTCGACCCGATCTACGTGGGCGGACACTGGGTGCCGGAGATGATCGCCGTCGCGGGGGGGCGTGACGTGCTCGGGACGGCGGGCGCCCCCTCACGGACCGTCCCCTGGCAGGTCGTGCTCGACGCCCGCCCCGAGGTCCTGGTCGTGGCCCCGTGCGGATTCGACGTCGCGCGTGCCCGGGCGGAGATGCATCTGCTCACCGCGCGTGCGGGCTGGGATGACCTGCCGGCCGTGCGCCGGGGGCACGTGTACCTCGTCGACGCATCGTCGTACTTCAGTCGGCCCGGTCCGCGGCTCGTGGACGGCGTGGAGATTCTCGCCGCGTTGCTCGGCTCGGAGACCGCGGCGCGCGGCCTGGCGCCGGGCGCAGCGGAGCGGTTCGTGGGTTGAACCCCGGGACGGCCGGTGACCACGCGGCGGCCCTGGCCGAGCGTGCTCCAATGCCAGCGGACGATCATTGCAGAACGGACGCCGGCGCACAGCCGTTCCGACGATGTCGTCGGATTCGATCCCTACGCGACGCTTGCTGGCTACCTGCCGGTGCGGGGTCGGTTTAGGGGCCCGGCGCCCGCCGACGTGTAGCGGTACGGCGTCGCCGCCCGACTGAGCCGCCGGGCTGCGATCCATCACGGTCGCCACGGCGTCGGGCGCGTGGGGGCCGCGGGCTCCGGGGCGCATCCGCCGTCCCGCGGTCGGCTGAAGGAGGGCGGCGCGGCCGGGGCGCAATTCCCTGTGCGCGTGCACGCCGTGGACGGTGCGGAATGCCCGAGTTGCCGTTTCTGACGGTCCTGGCCGAAAACCTTGAGCGACAGGTGCGGGATCGCGTGATCGAGGACGTGGTCGTACGGGGCGCGTCCGTGCTCAAGACTGTCGACCCGCCCATCGGGGCGGTGCGCGGCGCCCGGATCACCGGCGTGAGGCGCCGCGGGAAATACCTGCTCCTGGAACTCGATCCCGGGCTCGTCCTCACGATGCACCTGATGCGCAACGGCCGTCTCCGGCTCGTCCCAAGGACTGCGGGAGGGCAGAGGCCCGCGCGCCGTGCGGGGCGGGATCTCGCGCTCGTGCTCGCCCTCGATGACGCGCGCGACCTGTGCCTGATCGAGATGGGGCCGAAGAAGCGGGCGGCCGTGTGGCTGTGCCGGAGTGGCGAGGAGCAGGCGGGGCCCCCGGCCGGGCTCGGGATGGAGCCGCTTTCCGACGCGTTCACCCCGGATGCGCTCGCGGGCATGGTGCGCGAGGCGCACATGAGGCTCAAGCTCTTTCTGACGACGCAGCGCTTCGTGGTCGGCATCGGGAACGCGTACGCCGACGAGATTCTGTGGGCGGCGCGGCTCTCCCCGCAGGTGATCGCGGACAAGCTGGAAGCGGAGGCGATCGCGCGTCTGCACGCGGCGATCACCGCGACGCTGTCTCGCGCGATCGCCGCGCATCGGGACGAACTCGACGGCGCCCTGCCCATGAAGGAGCCGCTGTCCCTGCTCGCGGTGCACCGCCACGGAAAGGAGCCGTGCCCCCGGTGCGGGACGCCGATCGCGGTGATCTACTACGAGGACCGGGAGACGTACTACTGTCCCACATGCCAGACGGCGGGACGAGTGTACGCGGATCGGCGCCGGTCGCGCCTGTTGAAGTGACGACGGGTCGTCGGACGCTCGACGGGTGGCCGTCAGTTCTCGGGGCGCGCGTGACGCCGACGCGCGCCTATTGTGACTGCATCGCGCTGAGGCGGTGGATCCGGTTTGCCGAGAGCGCTGGCGCCGACGGGGACAACACGACTGCCGGGGCCACCCGTCGCCGCGATTCGGCCGGCGTCATGGCTACCGCATGCTGAGGCTGACCTGGGCCCGGGCGGCGTCCTGGCGCATCCGGCGCCATCACCTCGTTCAGCGCGCGCCCGCCGGGAGCATGCTCGCGGTCGCCAGCCGCCTCTGCGGCGTGCACGCTCAGCTGATGTCCTCGGCCGAGCTGAGCCTGTGGGCCAGGGTCGAGGATCTCGACCGACGGGCCGTTCAGCGCGCGCTGTGGGAGGACCGCACGCTCGTCAAAACCTGGGCCATGCGGGGTACGCTGCACTTGCTTCCCGCCGACGAGCTCTCGCTGTGGCACGCCGCCCTCGGTACGAGTCGGCGGTATCTGAAGCCCGCACAGTGGCAGAAGTACTTCGGGATCACGCTTGAGGAGCTCGACCGCCTGACGGCCGCGATCGCGGCCGCGCTTGACGGCCGGGTGATGACGCGAGAAGAGTTGGTGCAGGAGGTGGGACGGCTCACCGGGTCGGCCGCGTTCGGCGCGAAGCTCGCGCAGAGCCGTTGGGGCACCATCCTGAAGCCGGCGGCGTTCGCTGGCCACCTGTGCTTCGGGCCCAGCGTGGGCCAGCGCGTCCGGTTCACGCGTCCGGATACCTGGTTGGCGGCGGCACCGCGGTCGATTGATCCGCAGGCTGCGGCGGCCGCCGTCACGCGCCGCTTCCTGGCGGCGTACGGTCCGGCCACGTACCAGGATTTCGCGCGCTGGTGGGGGGGCGGTGGCAGCGTGTCCACCGCCCGGCACTGGATCGCCTCGCTCGGCGACGAGGTGGCACCGGTCGAGTTGAGCGGTACGCCAGCGTGGATGCTCGCCGTCCACATCCGCGACGTCTGCGAGCGTCCGTCCAGCCGGTCGGTCCGCTTACTCCCCGGCTTCGATCAGTACGTGGTCGCCGCGTCCTGCCACGCCGAGCACCTGCTGCCCGGCGATCTGCGGCACCGCGTCTATCGCCCGCAGGGCTGGATTTCTCCGGTCCTGCTGGTCAATGGTCGGATGGAGGGCACCTGGCGGCACAAGTTCAAAGGCAGCCGCGTCGACGTCGTCATCGAGCCGTTCGTCAAGGCGCCGGCATGGGTGCGCCGCGCGGCCGGGCAGGAAGCCGAGCGCCTGGCCGCGTTCCTCGGCCGCACCTTGAGCCTCGCGTGGAAGCGCTGATCCTCGTGACCGTGCGTGTGGGAGTCAGTGACATCCGGCCGCCCCGCTGTCGCAAAGTGCAGGAACCCCTGCTGCGGCCGTCGTAGCCGACCCGGGCAGCGACTTTCCCGCGACAGGGGGGCCATGATGGAGATCGACCGAGTCCTTTCCCGCATCGACGACGAGTTCGACCGGCACGTCGATCGCGTGCGGGCGTTCGTCCGTCAGCCCAGCATCAGCGGCGAAGGCGTCGGGATGCAGGAGATGGCGGAGATGCTGCGGGACACGATCACCCGGTTGGGGGGGAACGCTGAGATCGTGCCGACGCCCGGCTGGCCGGTCGTCTACGGGGCGCTCGACGCGGGACGGCCGAAGACCCTGTTGCTCTACGGGATGTACGATGTCCAGCCGGTCGAGGGCGAGGAGTGGATGGTGCCGCCGTTTGCGGGGCAGACGGTGACCCTGCCCGAGTTCGGACCCAGCATCGTCGCCCGAGGCGTGTATAACACGAAGGGTCCACTCGCGGGCATGTTCAACGTCATCGAGGCGATCCGGCAGGCCGACGGTCGCTTGCCCGTGAACGTCAAGTTCGTCATCGAGGGCGAAGAGGAGCTTGGCAGCCGGAACCTCCCCGGTTTCATCAACGCCTACCGCGACAAGCTCAAAGCCGATGCGACGTATTTCGCGTTCTACTGCCAGGAGCGGCACGGTAAGCCGGTGCTCTGGCTCGGCGTCAAGGGAATCCAGTACTTCGAGGTCACGTGCCGCGGCGGGGCGTGGGGTGGTCCGCGGACCCGCGGGGTGCACGGGAGCAACGCCGTGTGGATCGGCAACCCGGCGTGGCGGTTGGTGCGGGCGCTCGCGACGATGATGACGGATGACGAGCAGATCCAGGTCGCCGGGTTCCGCGACGACGTGGTGCCGCCGAGCGCCGAGGACGAAGCGCTGCTCACGAAGCTGGCGGAGACGTTCGATCCGGCGACGCAGCTGTGGAACTGGGACGCCGAGCGCTTCAAGTACCCCGAGGACCGCGCCGCGCTCCTACGCCACTATCTGTACGATCCCACGCTCAACATCGACGGCGTGTGGGGTGGATACACGGGGCCCGCGATGAAGACGCTGTTGCCGCACGAGGTCAAGGTGAAGATGGACGTGCGGATGGTGCCGAACATGGAGCCGGAACGCGTGCGTGAACGGATCCGTGCCCACCTCGCGCGGCTTGGGCGCGAGGACATCCAGGTCCACTTCTACGACGGCTACCCACCGGCGAAGACGAGCCTCAACGAGCCGGTTGTGCAGGCCCTGCTCCGCGCGATCCGCGGACTCGGCCACGAGCCCGAGGTGTGGCCCCACCTGGCCGGATCGGCCCCGTTCTACCTGTTTCGCCGAACGCTCGGTCAACCGTTCGCTGCCGGCGGACTCGGGCATGGCGGGCGGCCCCACAGCCCCAACGAGTACGCGACGATCGAAGGGATGCGCCGGTTCGAGCGCTCGGTCGCCAGGTTCTTCTACGAATTCGCCGCGGGGTAGGCCCGCGGGCGCCGCCGGCCGTCCCTCCAACAGATGGCGCGCTATCTCGTCCGACGGTTGCTGATCACGATCCCGGTGCTGCTCGGGGTCACCGCGATGAGCTACCTGATCATCTCGCTGACGCCCGGCGATCCGGTGCAGGCGTTGATCGATCCGAGCATGAGCGCGGCCGACGTGCAGATCAAGCGCCACGCGCTCGGGTTGGACCAGCCCATCTACGTGCGCTACGTCAAGTGGCTCGGGGAGATGGCGCACGGCAACCTGGGGTACTCGTTTTCAAGCGGCGCGCCGGTCGCCGGTCGGATCGCGGAGCGTCTCGAGCCGACGCTCACGCTGACGCTCAGCGCGCTCGTGCTCTCCTACCTCGTGGCCGTGCCGGCGGGCGTGCTGGCGGCGACGCGCCGGTACACGTGGATCGACTACAGCGCGACGCTGCTCGCGTTTCTCGGCATCAGCCTGCCGACGTTCTTCCTCGGGCTGATCGGAATCTACATCTTCGCCCTGCGCCTGCGATGGCTCCCCACCGGCGGCACGATGACGCTCGGCGGCGGGGGGTTCCTGGACGGGGTCACGCACCTGATCCTGCCCGCGGTCGTGCTCGCCGCGGCCGGCGCCGGCGCGCTGACCCGGTACGTCCGGTCCAGCATGCTCGAGGTGCTCGGGCAGGAGTTCGTGCGTACCGCGCGCGCGAAGGGATTGGGGGAGGGCGTCGTGCTCCGCCGCCACGCGCTCCGCAACGCCCTGCTCCCGGTGGTGACGCTCGCCGGGCTGCAGCTCCCGGCGCTGCTCGCAGGAGCCGTCATCACGGAACAGATCTTCGAATGGCCCGGGATGGGGCGCCTCACGATCGAGGCGATCAACCAGCGCGACTACCCGGTACTGATGGGCATCACGCTCGCCGCGGCGGTGCTCGTCGTCGTCGGCAACCTGCTGGCCGACGTCACTTACTCGTTCGTCGATCCCAGGATCCGGTACGACTGATGCGCAGGCCGCCCCGGCGGGCGAGGCAACCGCGCGACGGCGCCGGCGCGGCGACGGGACGGGCGGTGTCCACGGCCGCGCCGGCGGTCGCGGTCGTGCGGGCGCCCCGGTCCACGTCCTTCTGGGCGATCGCCGGGCGGCGGTTCCTGCGGCACCGGCTGGCGGTCGTCGGCCTGATCGCGCTCGCGGCGGTGGGCGGGCTTGCGGTATTTGCGCCGCTGCTCGCGCCGCACGGCCCGACGACGATCGATCCGACGCAGTTTCAGGCGCCGCCGTCCGGCACGCACCCGTTGGGAACAGACAGCGTGGGCCGCGATGTCCTGAGCCGGTTGCTCTACGCCGGCCGCGTGTCCCTGACCGTGGGCCTGCTCGCGGTCGCGATCTATGTCGTGCTCGGCACCGTGGTCGGCGCCCTCGCCGGATATCACGGCGGGGCCGTGGACACCGTGCTCAGCCGCCTGACCGATGTGGTGCTGTCGTTTCCGCCGCTCATCATCATCCTGTTCGCCGTCAGTATCTTCGGCCGGCCGAGCCTCGCGAACATCATCATCGTGCTCGGCGCCCTCGGCTGGCCCATCGTCAGCCGGCTCGTCCGCGGCCAGTTCCTCGGATTGCGCGGCCTGGAGTTCGTGCAGGCCGCGCGGGCCACGGGAGGATCCGACGCGCGCGTCGTCGCCCACCACTTGCTGCCGAACGCGATGGCGCCCGTGCTCGTCGCCGCCACGTTCGGCACGGCCAACGCGATCCTGACCGAGGCGTCGCTGTCCTTTCTCGGGCTGGGCGTGCAGCCGCCGACGCCGTCGTGGGGGAACATGTTGACGGACGCACAGTCGTTGACGGTCCTCGAGCGAATGCCGTGGCTGTGGGTGCCGCCGGGGATCATGATTCTGATCGCGGTCCTCGCGATCAACTTCGTCGGCGACGGCCTGCGCGACGCCTTGGATCCGAGCCTGCGATTGTAACATCGGGTGACGCAGCGGAGGAGGGGACGCCGCGGCCCCCGAATCACCGCGCACGCGGTATGGGGAGGGAAAACGTTGATGCGCGTTCGCTGGGCGGTTGTGCTCCTGATCGTCGCGAGCCTGGTCGTGCCTCTGTCGCCCGTCCGGGCGGCGGGACCGAGCTCATCGCTCGTCGTTGTCGCGGGGATGTGGAGCCCGCCGAACAACTTCAACCCGATCAACACCGACAGCTCCTACGGCTTCTTCGGCATCCGGTTCATATTCGATACGTTGGTCGCCGCGCGTCTCGAGAACAACAAGCTGGTGTTCTCCCCGGACCTGGCGCAGCGGTGGACGGTGTCGCCCGACCGGCAGACGTTTACGTTCACCCTCAATCCCAAGGCGATGTGGCACGACGGTAAGCCGGTCACGGCGGATGACGTCGTGTACACGGTGATGACGATCAGCGACCCCAAAACCGAGACGAACCGAGGCGCCGACATCGCGCAGATCGCTGGTCTCGACGTCCACGGCAAACGCGCGCCGGGGGTGGCGATCGGGATCCGGGCCGTCAACGACCGCACGGTCGAGGTCAAAACCCGCGTGCCGGTAGACCCGCAGATGTTCCTCGAACTGTTCGGGTACAACGTGTACATTCTGCCGAAGCACGTGCTGGCGGACACGCCGCCGGACCAGTTGTCGAAGTCGCAGTTCTTCCAGCACCCGACCGTTGGGGACGGGCCGTTCAAGTTCGCACAGTACCGAACCGACGAGTACATTGAGCTCGCCGCGAACGACGCGTACCACCTGGGCGTGCCGAAGGTCCGGCGTGTGTTCATCCGGATCATCCCGCCCGCGTCGATGGTCGCTCAGCTCCAGCGCGGCGACCTGGACGTGACCGCGGGGTTCGGGATCGGCGAGGTGCCGATCGAAGACTGGGATACGGTGAAGACGATGCCGAACGTGCACGCGGCCTCGTTCCCGGCGCCCGGCTATCAGTACATGCTGTTCAATTTCCAGAAGTCCTATCTGCAAGACAAGCGAGTGCGGCAAGCGATGGCGGAGGGGATCAACCGCCAGTTGATGGTGTCCCAATTGTTGCGCGGGGAGGGCATGATCGCGGACGGTCCGATCCCGCCGGCGAACCCGTACTTTAACAAGGCCGTGAAGCCGTGGCCGTACGACGTGGCGAAGGCGAAGGCGCTGCTGCAGGAGGCCGGGTGGGATGCGAACCGGACCTTGTTGCTGCGGGTGCCCGTGGGCAACACGATCCGCGAGCGGTCGGCGGATATCATCAAGGAGAACCTCGCCGCCGTGGGGATCAAGACGGACATCCAGAAGTCCGACTTTCCGACGTTGATCGCCGCGGCGAAGAGGGGCGACTACGACCTGATGTTGATCGGGTGGGCGGGGCCGACCGACCCGGACGTTTCGTCGCAGTACCGCACCGCCGGACAGTACAATTTCTCGTTCCTGTCGATGCCGGACATGGACAAGCTGCTGGACGCGGGCGCGGCGGCGTCCGATCCGGCGAAGCGCAAGCAGATCTATGATCAGTTCCAGGTGATGTTCGCGGACCAGCTCCCGGTCCTGGTGTTGTACTACCCCAACGCGCGGACGGCGATCTCGGCCAGGATGCAGAACGTTCTGGCCGATCCGGACGGCGTGTACAACTTCTACTCGTTCCGCTGGGGTGCCGGTGGGGTGCGGTAGCCGAGACCGCGCCGGAGGAAGGCCCGCGGGGGCGCCGGATCGATCGGCGCCCCCGCGGCGCGCGTCTCAACCCGCGGCGCCCCGCTCCTGCTCTTCGAATTGGAGGCGGTACAACTTCGCGTAGATCCCGTTGCGGCGCAGCAGGTCGTGGTGCCGACCCTCCTCGGCGATCCGACCCCGATGCAACACCAGGATCCGGTCGGCGTGCTGGATCGTCGAGAGGCGGTGCGCGATCGTGATCGACGTTCGCCCGCGGAGGACGGTGGCCATCGCGTGCCGGATCAGCGCCTCCGTCTGGGTGTCGACGCTGCTCGTCGCCTCGTCGAGGACGAGCAGGATCTCGGGGTTTGCGGCAAGCGCCCGCGCGAACGCGATCAACTGCTTCTGGCCGACCGACAGTCCGGCGCCGCGCTCGCGCAGTTCAGCGGCGTACCCGCCCGGCAGCGCCTCGATGAAGCGATCGGCGCCGACGCGCTCGGCGGCGCGGCGGACGTCCTCGGTGGTGAGGTCGGGGTTGCCGAGACGAATGTTGCTCTCGACCGTGCCGGCGAACAAGAACACGTCTTGCAGCACCAACCCGATGTGCCGCCGCAGGTCCCGCTGGCTGACGTCCCGGACGTCCACGCCGTCGACCAGCACGCGACCGCGCTGCGGATCGTAGAAGCGCGTCAGCAGGTTCAGGATCGACGTTTTGCCGGCACCGGTGTGACCGACGAGGGCGACGGCCTGCCCCGGTTCGACCGTGAACGAGATGCCCCGCAGCGCCCACGTCTCGTCGTTCTCGTATGCGAACCACACGTCCCGGAATTCGATCCGTCCCCGCACCGTGGGCAACGCCACCGGTCGCGGCGGGTCCTGGACGGTGACCGGCTCGTCCAACACGCGGAAGATCCGCTCGGACGAGGCCATCGCCGCCTGCAGGATGTTGAACTTGTCCGAGAGGTCCCGGAGCGGATCGAAGAACCGCTCTGCGTACTGGATCGTCGCGACCAGCACGCCGAGCGTAGTCACGTGACGGACGACCTGGCCGCCGCCGTACCAGAGGAGGACCGCGACGCCCACCGCACCGAGCAACTGGATCGCCGGGTAGAACTGGGAGAAGTTCCAGGTCGAGTCGAGGTTGGCGTCCAGCAGACTCGTGTTGAGCTCGCCGAAGCGCCGCCGGCTGCGGCGCTCCTGGTTGAACAACTGGGTCACGGTCATGCCCATCAGGTGCTCGGCCAGGAACGCGTTCAGGCGGGCCAAGCGCGTCCGCACCGCTCGGTAGGCGCCCCGCGACCGGAGGCGGAACCGATCGGTCACCGCATAGACCAGCGGCAACACCGTAAACGCCGCCAGCGCCAACCGCCAGTTCATCCACAGCATGACGACCGTGATGCCCACCAGCGTCGCGATGTCTCCGAAGATCGCGACGACGCCCGACGTGATCAGCTCGTTGAGCGCGTCCACGTCGTTGGTGACGCGTGTGACCAGCCGGCCTACCGGCTCCCGCGTGAAGAACCCCGCCGAGAGCGCCTGGAGGTGTTCGAACATCTGGACGCGGAGATCGGCCATCACGCGCTGGCCGACGTATTGCATCAAGTTGCTCTGCAGCCACCGGGCCGCGAAGCCGACGCACAGGATCGCGACGTACAGCGCGGCGATCCCGGCGAGGCCCCGGACGTCCGCTGCCTGCCCGAGGGTCCCCGCCGCCGGCGTGCCGGAGGTGTGCGGGGCGATGTACCGGTCGATCGCGATCCGGTACAACCAGGGGCCGGCCAGGTCGGTCGCAGACGCGATCAACAGGAACGCGATCGACCACGTGACGATGCGGCGATACGGCCGCACATAGCGCAACAGCCGCCGGATCAGGCGCGCGTCGTAGGCGCGGCCGAGAATCTGGTCGTCGTCCGCCATGACGCTCATGGCCGAGGGATCTCCGCCGCGTGGGGCGGCGCCCCGGGCTCGTTCGCCTCAGGGTCTGCCGCTTCGAGCTCCTCCCGCAGCAGCTGCTGTTCGTAGAGCGTCGCGTAGAGGCCGCCCGCGGCGAGCAACGTGTCGTGGGTGCCCTGCTCGGCGATCCGCCCGTCGCGGAGCACGACGATCCAGTCGGCGTCGCGGATCGTGGAGACGCGATGGGCGATGATGAGGGATGTCCGGGACGCCATCACGGCGCGCAGCTGTTCGAGAATGCGCCGTTCGGTGTCGGTGTCCACGCTGCTCAGCGCGTCGTCGAGGATCAGGATGCGTGGGTCCCGGATGACCGCACGAGCAAGCGCCGCGCGTTGGCGCTGCCCGCCGGAGAGAGTCACGCCGCGCTCGCCCACGACCGTGGCGTACTTGAGGGGGAACCCTTCGACATCCGCGGTGAGCTGCGACACCGCCCCGGCCGCGGCTACGAGGCCGGGCGCACGCTCCTCGTTCGAGGCGCCGGCGTCGTCACGGCCGAGGCTGATGTTCTCGTGCAGCGTGTCGGAGAACAGAAACGCCTCCTGCGGCACGAGGGCGATCGCGCGGCGCAGGGACGCGAGGGAGAGGGTGCGCACGTCATGGCCGTCCACGAGCACCTCGCCCCGCACGGGATCGTACAGCCGCGGCACCAGCCCGACGAGGGTGCTCTTGCCCGACCCGGTGGCGCCGACGATCGCGACGGTGCGACCCTCGGGGATGCGCAGGGACACGTCGTGCAGCACCGGCGCCCCGTCAAACGCGACGGTCACGTGACGGAACTCGATCTCGCCGCGCGGGGCCGCCAGCTCGATGGGATCGGCCGGGTCGCGGACCTCCGGGGTGATGCGAAAGATCTCGTCCAAGCGGAGCATCGACGCGCGCCCCTGCTGCCACAGGTTCGTGATCCAGCCGAGCGCGACCATGGGAAAGCTCAGCCGCGCGAGATAGTACGAGAACTGGACCAACTGCCCGAGCGTCAACGGCCCGCGGACGACGAGCGCGCCGCCCTGCCACAGCAGAATCACCGAGGCGAGTCCCACGATCAGGCCGATCGCTGGCCATAACACGCCCTGCACCCTGGCCAACCGCATGTTCACGCGGACGACGGCGTCGACCTCCGTCTTGAAGCGGGCGCTTTCCGCGGCCTCCTGCGCAAACGCCTTGACCACGCGGATGCCGCTGAAGTTCTCCTGCGCGCGCGTCGACAGCGACGCGAACTGCGCCTGCACCTGGTCGAACCGCCGGTGGATCTCCCGGCCGAGCCCGAGGAACAAGAGCGTGATCAGCGGGAGCACCAGGAGCATCGACAACGTGAGGCGGACGCTCAGCGACAGCATGAACGCGACCGACGCGACCAGCATGATCGTCGTCTGCACCGACCGCATCAGCCCGACGCCCGCGAGGCGTTGGACCGCCCGGATGTCGTTGACGGCCCGAGCCATCAGGTCGCCGACCGGGGTGCGCTGGAAGAACCGCAGCGACATCCGCTGGAGGTGCGCGAAGTAGTCGTGGCGCAGGTCGGACTCGACGCGGTACGCCGCGGCCAGGATCTGCGTGCGCATGACGTAGGTCATCGCCGCCTCCGCGAGCGCGAGCAGCATCAACGCCCCGGCGAGCTCGGCGAGGCGCCCGCCTGCTTGCCCCCGCTGGATCGCGTCGATCGCCGCGCGCAGGACCCAGGGCGACAACTGGGCCATGGCCACGGCGACGGCCGAGGCCGCATACCCAATCAGGTAGGCCCGCCGGTATCGTTGCACGTACTGCCAGAAGCGTTGACTGCGCATCGTCAGCGTGGAAACGGGGTCGAGGTCTAATTATAGCGCGGGGATCGGGCGCGCGCGATGGGGATCCCGTCGGCTCGAGCCTACCGCCTGCGCGCGAGCAGCACGCCGTCTCTGAGCGGCACGATCACGCCGAAGAACTCCGGATCGGCGAACACGGCCCGCGTCAGCGTGCGGACGCCCTCCGTGTCCGCGTCCGTCGCGGCCGCGTCCATCACCGCGCCGTGCCACACCATGTTGTCGACGATCATGAGGCCCCCCGGCGCCAGGCGTGGTTTGATCACCGGGAGCGACGCCGGATAGCCGTCCTTGTCGATGTCGTTGAAGATGATGTCGAACGGTCCGTCCGCCTGCCGCAGTTCCGCCACCGCCTCGCCGACGTGGAACCGGACCACCCCGTCGAGCCCGAGGCGTTCGAGGTATCCGCGCGCGTCATTGGACAGCGCCTCGTCCCAGACGACGTGGTGCACCTCGCCGCCGCCGTTGTCCCGCACGCCCATCGCGAACCAGGCCGTGGAGTATCCGAACCCCGAGCCCATCTCGAAGATCCGGCGGGCGCCCCCGAGGCGGGTCAGCAGATAGAGCAGGTGTCCAACCGCCGGGCCGACGATCGGGAAGCGGCTTGCGCCGGCGCGCGCTTCCATCTCCTGGAGCACCTCGTGGCGCGGCGGCAGGATGCCTTCGAGGTAGGCGGACACCGTGCGTGCATCGAGCGAGCGGGTCATGACGACCTCCCAGACGGTGGAGTCTGCACCGAGCCTGCCGCGGGGACGGCGACCCGCCGTCCCGATGTCGCGGCGTCGAGGAGCGCGTCGCACACTCGCGCGCACGCCCACCCGTCTGCAAATGTCGCCGCGACGGGTTCCGTCGGGACGCCGGCGATGAGGCGGGCGAGCGCGTCGAGTTGATGAGTGAATGCGTGCTCCCACCCGAGGGTGTGCCCCGGCGGCCACCAGCGGCCGCCGTAGGGATGGTCGCGTTCTGTGACGAGCACGTCGGCGAGTCCCCGCGCCGCGCTGTCGCCGTGGTAGACGCGGAGCTCGTTCAGGCGCTCGAGATCGAACACGAGCGTGCCGCGTTCGCCGTTCACCTCGAACGTCAGGAGGTTCTTGCGGCCCGGGCACATCCCACTGGCTTCGAGCGTGCCGATCGCGCCGTGCTCGAGCTCGATCGTCGCCGCGATCGCGTCCTCCACGGTCACGCGCG
Source organism: bacterium (assembly GCA_035295165.1). Taxonomy (NCBI): domain Bacteria; species bacterium. The sequence continues at coordinate 16,099 of DATGJN010000116.1, read as the reverse complement.
CCGTCGCACCGTCCGCCGGACGCTCCGGGACGTACGTGCGCAGCGTCGCGGTCACCGCGACAACGGGCCCGACGAGAAAATGCGCGAGATCCACGGCGTGGGAGGCGAGGTCGCCCGTGACTCCGCTCCCGGCGGCGGCCTGGTCGTGCCGCCACCCGAACGGCGACGATGGATCCACGAGGGAATCGTCGCTGTATCGACAACGGAAGTGGTACACGCGGCCGACCCCGCCTTCCGCGATCAGTCGACGTGCCAGGAGGACCGCGGGCACGAACCGGTAGTTGAATCCGCACACGGCGGGGGGCCCCGCGTCGCGGGCCGCCCGCGCCATCGTCTCGGCCTCCGAGGCGGTGCGCCCGAGCGGTTTCTCGCACAGGACGGCTTTCCCGGCGCGGAGGGCGGCGAGGCTCGGAGCCGCGTGCAGGTCATTCGGCGCGGCGTTCACCACCAGGTCCACCTCGGGATCCTCGACGAGCTGTTCCCAATGCGGTGTCCAGCGCGCGGCGCCAAACTGGGCCGCGGCGTTGGCTACCTCGCGATCGCGCCGTCCGGCGATCGCCACGAGCCGAAGCCCGGCGGGCGCGTCGGCGAAAACCTCGCCGTGGCGCCGGAGCGCAGTGAGATGCGCCTTGGCCACGCCCGCGTAGCCGATGACGCCCACCCCGAGAACGCGCCCCACGCGGACCGCCTAGGCGAGCGCGGATGCGACCTTGCGAATGCCGCGGACGATGTCGGCGTTGTCACGCTCGGTGAACAGGGGGTGGAGATCGATGTGGATCGTCCGCTTGAGCAGGTCATCCGACCTCGGAAACATTCCCTTCTCGAGCCGCGCCTGTCCCTGGTAGTGCGGACAGTCCCAGGCGCAGGGCCGCTTCGCGAACATTCGGCGCTTGATGATCTGGTCGAAGTGGTAGTACACGTGCTGACCGCTGTCCCACGCCACGCCGTTTTGGATTCCTTCGGCGCCGAGCGCCTTGCTGAAGCGCCGCGCGTCGTCCGCGGTCGGCAAGAAGAACATCAAGGTCGCCCCGGTGTCACCCGCCGCGTCTGGCAGGGGCCGCACCGACACCCCAGGCGTGCCGGTCAACCCGTCGAGGATCATCGCCTTGTGCGCGCGCATCTGCTCGATGATCCATTCGATCCGGCGAAGCTGCACGAGGCCGATCGCCCCGGTGATCTCATTCATCCGGTAGTTGACGCCGATCATGAGCGGGTTGCCGGCCGGGATCGTTTCATCCAACTCCTCGATCCTCATCGAGCCCTGATCGTGGTAGCGGAACGCGCGTTCGTACAGGGTCGGGTCGGCGGTCGCCACCACGCCGCCTTCCCCCGTCGTGATGACCTTGTGGTACTGGAGGCTGAACGCGCCGATGTCGCCGAGCGTGCCGAGGCGACGCCCCCGATACCGGCCGCCGACGGCCTGGGCCGCGTCCTCGAGGATGCGGAGGTGATGTCGCCGCGCGAGGTCCAGCAGCGGGTCCATGTCCGCCCCGGCGCCGCGCATGTGCACGGGCAGGAGCGCCGCCGTGCGCGGCGTGACCGCCGCCGCGGCGGCAGTCGGGTCCATCGTCAGCGACTCGTCGATGTCCGCGAACACTGGCACGGCGCCGACGGCAACGACCGCGTTGATCGTGGCCACCCAGGTGTAGGTCGGGACGATCACCTCGTCGCCCGGTCCCACACCGAGCGCGGAGAGTCCCGTGATCAGGGCCGCGGTGCCCGACGTGACGGCGACGGTGTACCGCGTGCCCATCGCCTTGGCGAATGCATGCTCGAACTGCGTGACGCGTCCGAGCGGCCGGGGTCCGTAGTGGCGGAACAGGCTCTGGCTGTCCAGCACCTCCATCACGGCCGCTTTCTCCTCGTCGCCGATCAGGAGACCGCCCGGGTAGCCCGGGAGGAGCGGGGTGGTGCGGATCGGCGTACCGCCCTCGATGGCAAGAGATTCTCCAGCGTGCCGCCTCATGGTTTCCCTCCTGTCGTCCCGCGCGCGATGAGCGAGTTCGGAAGCACGATAGGGCCTCGATCGGGAAGTTGCCCGTGAATCCACCGTAGCAGCATCTCCGCGGCCACGCGCCCCATTTCCTCTTTCTGCACGCGGACCGTGGTCAGCGGAGGATTGATCAGCACGGCCAGATCGATGTCGTCCATCCCGACGATCGACACGTCGCGGGGGACGTCCAGCGCTCGATCACGCGCCGCGCGGACCACGCCGAGGGCGATGGCGTCTGTTGCCGCGACGACCGCCGTCGGACGATGTGACATCGCGAACAGCGAGGTCGCCGCCTGCCGCGCGCGGTCCGTGTCGATCGGCACGGCGATCTCGATCGCCGGGTTCCGGTTGAGTCCGGCGTCCCGCAGTCCTCTCAGGTACCCCTGCCTGACGTTTCGCCCGAACGGATACGACACGTCCGCGCCGACGAGCGCGATGCTCACGTGGCCCAGAGCGGTGAGGTGTTGAACGGCTAGGTACGCGCCGGCTTCGTCGTCGTTGACGACCGCGGGAGCCGGCAGGTCGGGGATGTAGTTGTCCACGAGCACGATGGGGATCTGCAAGTCGAGCGTTTCTCGAACCCACCGCGGATCCGCGGCGCCGATCGCCAGGACGCCGTCGACTTCACGTCCCAGGGCAAGGTTGACGAACTGCGGCGGCTGCGTGTCGCCGCGCGTCGCCGGTGCAACGAGCATACGGTAACCTGCCTCGTCGCAGATCCCGGCGACCCCGGTCAGTACGACGCGGTAGAACAGATCCGAGAACATGCCCTTGACGTTCTGCCCGGGAACGATCGCGACGCACTCGGACCGCCCGAGCGACAACCGCCGCGCGGCCGCGTGCGGAGTGTAGCAAAGCTGATTGGCCGCAGCACGGACTCTCGCCCTAGTTTCAGAGCTGATGCGGGCACGTCCGCTCAGCGCCTGGGAAGCCGTCGGGATCGACACATGGGCAAGCCCGGCTACCTGCGCGAGCGTCGCTCGAGGTCCCGCCATGGCCTTCTTCTCCCGACATCGACGCAAACATTCTCCGTCGACCTCGATTAGATTGTTTCAGACCCAGTGACAGTTGTCAAATCGGTTTGGCAACGCCTCAGAATCGCAAGGTAATGCAGGAATCCGTTATTGGACCTGGGGTGCCCCTGGCCGCGTCCGGAGGCGCTCGAGATGCTCCGGCCGGGGGGATTGTTGGTCGACGCCTTGAACTTCTGAGATTCGGGCGCGGTTTCCGTAATAACCTCCGCCGGCATCTTTGCTCCAAGAGTGTTCGGCTGATCGGCGGCGGCGAGGAGAAGGGAAGCTACGGCCCCGGCATACGGCAGATGGTGCGATACATGCGGCACGATCCGATCGGGACACTGGTGTTTCACCGCTTCTCGCTGTTCGATGTCGAGACGGCCGTTCGCATGTCCATTGCACCGAACTCCTTGACGGTCGTGCTCGAGCCATGGGCGTGAAGGTGGGGCTGATCGGGGCCGGGTTGATGGGGCGGCGCCACCTCGATGCCTTGTCGCGCGACGCCCGGGTGCAGATCGTCGGCGTCGCTGACGTCGCCGAGGCAACCGCCCGCGACGCCGCGGCGAAAATCGGCGCCGCTCCCTGCCGCGATCTTGCACAGCTCGCCGCGCTGGGCGTAGAGGCCGTCTTCGTGACGCTTCCGAACGTGTACCATGGTCCGGTCGTCCTCGACGCGCTCGCCCGAGGCCTGCACGTCTTCTCCGAGAAGCCGATGGCGATCACCTTGGATGAGGGACGGGCCATCGTCGAGCAGGTCCGCCACGGGCGTGCCGTCTACCAGATGGGATTCAACCGACGCTGGGCCCCGGCGTACCGGTTCCTTCGCAGGCAGATCGACGCGGGGTTCGAGCCGTACTCCGCAAACGTGAAGATGAACGACGGAGACATGCTGACCCCAAGCTGGTACACCAACGTGGCGGTTTGCGGTGGGTTCATGTACGATACCGCGGTGCACCTGATGGACATGATCGCGTGGCTGATCGGGCCGGTCGAGACGGTGTCCGCGCTCGGACGCCGGAGCTGTTACCCCGACTACGACGACATCGCGATGCTGCTGCGGTGCCGGGGCGACCGGCCGGTCGCGCTGACGACGTGCGGCCACGCGTCGTGGGCGGCACCGCAGGAGCGAGTCGAGCTCTACGGCGACCATGCGCTGCTCACGTCCGAAGATCTCGATCGCGTGCGGCTGACGACCCGCGAGACGCCGGAAGCCGAGTGGCAGCAACTGCCCGCGGCGGACGATCTCACGCGCTGGGGATACGTCGATGAGGACCGTGCGTTCATCGACGCGTGTGCGGGGGAAGGCGCGCCCCCGGTCGGCGTGGACGACGCGTTTCACAGTCTGGCCATCCTGACCGCGGCGTACGAGAGCCTACGCGGAGGCGGAGGACCCGTCTCCGTCGTCGAGAGGTGAGACGATGTACCTAGCGTGCAGTTCCCAGTCCTACGATGACGCGCTCGCGGCCGGCCACCTGACCTTGACCGACTGGTTTCGGCTCGCGGCCGAGGATCTCGGGCTCTCCGCAGTCGAGCTGGAGGACAAACATATTGGGGAGCCGACGCCGGCGCGCCTCGACGATCTGCGCGCGGCTGCCGCGCGCTACGGGCTCGAGATCGTCGACATCGCCCTGATGAACAACTTCGGGGTTGAAGATGCGAACCGGCGCACCCGGGAGGAGTCCCGCACCGTCGAGTGGATGGCCGCGTCCCGGCGTCTCGGCTCCCGCTTCCTGCGCACCTTCGCCGGCTGGCCGGAGGGAGATCGCGCGGCGCGTTGGCCCACCATGCTGGCGTCCCTGCGGGCGGTGTGCGCCAGGGCGGAACAGACCGGCGTCCGGCTGGTCATGGAGAATCACAACCACGGCGGCTTCGTGCAGACCGCGGCGGACGTGGAGGCGATTCTTGCTGGTGTCGGCAGCCCGGTCCTCGGGCTGCTGCTCGATACCGGGAACTACCTCGACGGGATGCCGTCGATCGTCCGAACGGCATCGCGCGCCTGGCACGTGCATGCCAAGTGTACGCGTATCGCCCCGGACGGCCGCGACGAGCGTGTGGACAACGACGGCGCATTGCGTATCCTCGCCGAGGCGGGATATGCGGGATGCGTCTCGGTCGAGTATGAGGGCGAGGAGGCCGGCCACACGGCCGTGCCCCGTGCCGTGGCACGTCTACGCAGCGCACTCGGCGCGTAGGACGCGGCTGGCTCCAGAGGCTCCCCCGGTGGCTCGCCGCCCTCAGATCTGCGTGGTTGGGTCGTCGAACGTCGACCTGATCGCGCGCGTGCCGAGGTTTCCGCGACCCGGTGAGACGCTCGAGGGCCGCTCGTTCCACATCGGGTACGGGGGCAAAGGCGCCAATCAGGCTGTGATGGCCGCCAAGCTCGGCGCCCGCGTCACGATGGTCACACGTGTGGGCCGGGACGCGTTCGGGGACGGCTTGGTGCGCAACTTCACGCAGCACGGGATCGACACGACGCATGTGCACGTGGACGAGGAGCGCTCGTCGGGCGTGGCGCCGATCCTAGTGGACGACGCCGCGGAGAACGAGATCGTGATCGTGCCCGGCGCGAACCACGGTCTCTCACCCGACGACGTGCGCCGCGCCGTGGCGGCGCTCCAGGCGGCGGACGTCGTGATCGGCCAGCTCGAGGTGCCGATCGCGGCGACGCTCGAAGCGTTCCGCGCGGCGCGGACCGCAGGCGTACGGACGATCCTGAACCCGGCTCCGGCCGCCCCTCTTTCGGACGATCTTCTCGCGCTGACCGATCTCTGCGTTCCGAATGAGGCAGAGGCGGAGTTACTGACCGGGCGTTCCGTCGCCGGTGTCGACGCGGCAGCGGCGGCCGCCGGCGCGCTGCGCGCGCGCGGCGCGCGCACGGTGATCATCACGCTTGGACGACGCGGGAGCCTGCTCGTCGATGCGGACGGCCCGCACCATGTTCCCGCGATCCCGGTCGAGGCCGTGGATGCGACGGGCGCGGGTGACGCGTTCATCGGCAGCCTCGCCGTGTTTCTCGCGGAAGGGCACACGGCGCGCGAGGCCGCGCGGCGGGCGAGCGCGGTCGCCGCGCTGTCCGTGACCGCGCTCGGCGCTCAGGGCGCGTTCCCGGACCGCGCCGCGGCGGACGCGTTTCTTGTCGCCCGCGGGATGACGTGACGGGATGATGACCGTGCTCGTGTCGGGAGCGCGCGGGTTGATCGGATCCGCGCTGGTCCGCGATCTCCTCGCCGCGGGCGATCACGTGGTCCGGCTCACGCGGGCGAGCGGGACCCTGGCGGCGGATGAGGTCGCCTGGGAGCCGGGCGCGGGGCGGATCGACGCCACCCGGTTGAAGGGCGTCGACGCGGTCGTGCATCTTGCCGGCGAGAGCATCGCCCAGGCGCGGTGGACGGCGGAGCGCAAGGCGAGGATCTGGCGCAGCCGCGTCGACGGTACGATGCTCCTGGCCCGCGCGCTCGCGGGCGTCGCCAGTCCGCCTGCAACGATGGTGTGCGCGTCGGCCGTCGGGTACTATGGAGACCGCGGCGACGAGATCCTGCGAGAGGAGAGCCGTCCCGGGACGGGGTTTCTGGCAGATCTGTGCCGCGAGTGGGAGACGGCGGCGGAACCCGCGCGCGCCAGGGGAATTCGGGTCGCACACCTGCGAACGGGGACGGTGCTGTCCCGGGATGGCGGTGCGCTGCCACGGCTACTCCCGCTGTTCCGGTTCGGTCTCGGCGGCGCGATCGGGAGCGGGCGACAATATATGAGCTGGATCACGCTCGCCGACGCGGTCGGGGCGATCAGGCACATCCTCGCGCGGGACGAGCTCGCCGGGCCGGTGAACCTCGTCTCGCCGCGCCCCGTCACCAATCGCGAGTTCACCCGCGACCTGGCTCGCGCCGTGCGGCGCCCCGCGGTGCTGCCGGTGCCGGCGCCGATATTGCGCCTGGTGTTCGGCGAACTCGCCGATGAAACGCTGCTGGCCAGCACCCGCGCCGCGCCGGCGCGGCTGCTGGCAACCGGATACACGTTCCGGCTGCCCGGCCTCGAGGGCGCGCTCGCGGCGCTTCTCAACTGACCCCTCGGTGATGCGGGCGCCGCTCCCTGAGCGGTGATGCGCTGGCGTCGATACGGCGCGGGCGGTAAGATACAGGCATGGCCGCCGCCCGTCCCGCCGTGCTTGTTCTCGACCCCCGCGACACCGTCGCCGTGGCGGTGACACCGCTCCAACCGGGCAGGATGGTCGAAGCGGTCCGCGGCGACGGGCCCGTACGCGTCAGCGTCGACGCATTGATCCCGTTCGGGCACAAGATTGCGATCGCGCCGATGGACGTCGGCGATCCCATAGTGAAATATGGCGAGGTGATCGGGTACGCGCTCGCCGCGATTCGTCCCGGGCAGCACGTCCACGTGCACAACGTCCGCAGCGACCGTGCGGGGGCCGGCCATGCATGAGACCCCACCGGACCTACTGCGAGCGCGACGCCGGCCGGGCGGGGCCTGTGGGATCCGCCACCACCTACTCGTCATCCCCTCCGTGCTCTGCTCCGCGCAGGCGGCGAAGATCATCGCCGAGGGGATCCCCGGCGCGATCGCGATCGAACATCAGCACGGGTGCTCTCAACTCGGCGGCGACGCGCGTCTAACCGAGCAGATTCTGACCGGGCTCGGCACCCATCCCAACGTCGCGGGCACGCTTGTGGTTGGGCTTGGCTGCGAGACGGTCCAGGGCACATCGCTGTACCGAGCGATCGAGGCCCGCGGGCAGCGCGCCGCGTTCGTCGGCATCCAGCAGGCCGGTGGGACCCTCGCGGCCATCCGCGCCGGCCGCGAGGCGCTCGCTCGTCTGCGCGACACGGCGGCGGTCGACCCCGAAGGACCGGTCGCCTGGGGTGACCTTTGTGTCGGCATCGAGGCCGCGTGGTTGTCCCTTCCGCAGGTCCAGGCGGCCGTGTTCGTGGAGGTGATCAGGCGGTTGTTGACGGCGGGCGCCACCGTCGTGCAGGCGGTCCCGCAATCTCGCGCAGGGTCTCCCGCGACGGCGATCGTTCCACCATTGCTGGCGCCGCTAGCGTCCCGTGCAATCCCGTATGCTCACGCGGTCGCCGGATCGGCGGATGTCGCGGCTGCTGTCCCCGCGTCGCGCCTATTTCTCATGCCGGCCCCCGAAACGAGGATCGCGCAAAAGACCGGGCTCGCGGCGGTCGGTGCACACGTTGTCCTCTCCGCGTTGATCGAGGGCCTGCCCGCGGGTTGCCCGGTGGCGCCCGTCGTGCACGTGGGCGTCGTCCCCGCCGCGCGCGCGTTTGCCGAGGACGTCGAGGTCATGCTCGATGTCGAGCCGGACGCCGGCGCGGCGCCGGCGATCGTGCGCGCGCTGGAGGATGGCTGCCGTGAAGAGACGGTCGTGGAAGCGCTCGGGACGTTCGAGATGGCAATTCACCGAATCGCCCCCACGATGTGAACGCCGATGGATGCGATCCCGCTCTTTCGCCGCGGGAACGGTCGATGGGGGACCCGTAACCACGTGCTCGTGATGCCGCTTGTCGCCGCGGCGTCCGGAGTGGCGCGGGCGATTGCCCACGGCACGGGTGCGACCTGGGTGGAGCACGACTACGAACCCGAGCCCGACGATCTTGCTCAGAATGTCGCGCGTGTCTCGCGCACGTTCGTGGGCTTCGCCACGAACCCAAACGTCGCGGCGGTGTTGCTCGTCGCCGATACCGCGCGGCACGCCTCCGCGCTGGACGCGGTCCGCGCGGAGGGGCAGCGCGCAGATCTCGTTGTGGTCGCGGAGTCGGGCGGCCTGCGCGGTGCTATCAGGTCCGGACGCGCCCGCCTCGTGCCGCTCCTTGCGAAGGCCGCGGCGGCCGCGCGGGAGCGCGCGCCAGTCGGCGCGCTCATGCTGGGGACGGAATGCGGGGGGTCGGACGCGCTGTCCGGTATTACCGCGAACCCCGCGCTCGGAGACGCCAGCGACCTGCTCGTGGACGCCGGCGGTACAGTGATTCTCGCGGAGACGACCGAACTGATCGGCGCCGAGCACTTGCTGGCGCGGCGGGCGGTGAACCCCGCGGTCGCCGATGCGATCTACCGGATCATCCACCGCTACGAGGCGGTCGTTCGCGCCCACGGGGAAGACATCCGCGGCGCCAACCCTGCGCCCGGGAACATCGAGGGCGGGCTGACCACCATTGAGGAGAAGTCGCTCGGGGCCGCCAAGAAGGGGGGCACCCGACCGATTCACGAGGTGATCGAATACGCGGTACGTCCAGGCGCGCGCGGGCTCGTGATCATGGATACTCCGGGAAACGACGTCGAGCAGATGGTCGGCATGACCGCCGCGGGTTGTCAGATCGCCGCGTTCACGACCGGCCGCGGAACGCCGACCGGGTCCCCGATCATCCCCGTGATCAAGATCGCGACCAATTCGCATACCGCCGCGCGCATGCGGGACAACATCGACGTCGACGCCGGGCTGATCCTGGACGGTCGGGAAACGCTGCGCAGCATGGGGCAGCGCATCTTTGACAAGATTCTCGCGGTCGCCTGGGGGGAACTGACAAAGGCCGAGCAGCTCGGCCATCGTGAGTTCTCTGTGAGCCGCTATCCGTTCGCGGCGCTCGGCCCGGCCGCAAGGTAGACCTGCGCATGGGGGTACCGAGTGCCTCCGCGGCGCGCGCCGGTCGCGTCAGCGTGGCGCCACCATCGTTGTCGTTCACACTGGGGGTTGCGAGAGTGTCCATAGGTCGGATATAATCGAAGCCGGGCTCGTCACAAGGCGGAGCGGCGCTCTGGGTGCGGCGGGGCGCGACACGACAGGGTGTGCAAGAGTGGGGACGTAGCTCAGCTGGGAGAGCGCCTGAATCGCACTCAGGAGGTCGGCGGTTCAAATCCGCTCGTCTCCACCAAGTAAATAAAGGCTTTCCGCTCGATAGTTGCTTAGCCGCACCTCCGTGCTACAGCCAAACTACAGCCAATCACTGTCCGTCGGGCACGCCGGCCACGGTCGCGGCGCCCGCCCGGCGAGACATTGGTCACGACGATCATCGTCGTCGACCCAGAGACCGGGATCACCGGGATGCGCTGCGACTGCCGAGGCCACCTGTTCCCCGGTCCCCTGGACGGGGATGGGAATAGGGGAGGGCACGCACAATGCCCCGGACCTGCACCGTCTGCCGGCACCCCCAGCGTCCGAGCATCGACGAGGCCCTACTCGCCGGGCAGGCGTTCCGCGACATAGCGCGACGGTGTCGCGTTTCCAAGGACGCCCTGGCGCGCCACAAGGCCCACGTGCCCGCAACGCTTGCCAAGGCCCGCGAGGCCCGAGAAACCTCCCGCGCCGACAGCCTCCTGGCGAGCATCACGGCGCTGCGGGAACGGCTGGAGCGGGCTTTGGAGGCGAGCCAGACGGCCAAGGACGTCGCCTCGCTCGCCCGCGAACTGCGCGAGACCTTGCGCCTCCTGCTCGAACTCGAGGGTCGACTGCGGCACGGAACGCAGGTGCAGGTCGCCGTCTCGCTGGTCGCGTCGCCGGAGTGGCAACGGCTTCTGCCGCGGATCGTTGTCGCACTCGCGCCGTTTCCTGACGCGAGAGAGGCCGTGCTCGCGGCGATCGAGGGAGAAGACACCGGCCCGGGTCCGTCGCGTACGCTGGCGGCGCACGGAGAGGCCGTAGCGGCCAACATCACGGCGAGCGCCGCCCCCGAACCATGAACGAACTCGCTCAAGCGCTCGCCGCGGCGCTTCACACGCCATCGTGGGTCACAATCGCGCGCCCCGCGCAGCTTCCGCCTGCGATCGACTGGCGGATCTGGCTGCTGCTCGGCGGTCGGGGCAGCGGCAAGACGAGAAGCGCGAGCGAGTATGTGGCCGCCGAGGTCGCCTCCGGCGGCGCGCGGCACGTCGCTGTCGTGGGCCGCACCGCCGCCGACGTGCGCGACGTGATGGTCGAGGGGCCCTCAGGTTTGCTCGCGATCGCGCCCGGGTGGTTCCGGCCGTCCTACGAGCCCAGCAAGCGCCGCCTCACGTGGCCGAACGGAGCGATGGCGACGGCGTTCAGCGCCGACGAACCGGACCTGCTCCGCGGGCCGCAGCACGATCTCGCGTGGGCCGACGAGCTCGCGGCATGGGAGAAGCCCGATGAGGTGTGGGCGAACCTCATGCTTGGGCTGCGGCTCGGTGCGGCGCGGTGCGTGGTCAGCACGACCCCGCGGCCGATTCCGCTCATCCGCGATCTCGTGAGCCGGGACGGGACCGATGTGGCGCTTGGGCGCATGACGACGTTCGAGAACCTCCCGAACCTCTCGCCCGCGTTCGCGGCGGACATCGTCACCCGATACGCGGGCACCACAGGAACTCTACGCAGAGTTGCTGCTCGACACCGCAGGCGCCTTGTGGACGCGCGAACTCCTCGAGCAGACGCGCCTCCGGTACGCTCCGCACCTCGCGCGTGTGGTGGTGGGCGTCGACCCCTCAGTCGCCGCATCGTCCGAAGGCAGTGCTGAGTGCGGCATCGTGGTCGCGGGCGTGGACCGCCAGCAACCGCCGCACGCCTACGTGCTCGAGGACGCGAGCCTCCGCGCCTCGCCCGATACCTGGGCCCACCGGGTCGTCACCGCCTATCGGGGCCATCAGGCCGACCGCGTCATCGCCGAGGGCAACCAGGGCGGCGAACTCGTCCGCCGCGTCCTTCAGACCGTGGACCGGAACCTCCCGGTGCGGATCGTCACGGCCGCGCGGTCGAAGCAGGCGCGGGCCGAGCCGATCGCGGCGCTGTACGAGCAGGGCCGCGTGCATCACGTAGGCCTGTTCGCGGGCCTTGAGCAGCAACTATGCTCCTGGGTGCTGGGCGCGGGCGAGTCGCCGGACCGGCTCGACGCGCTCGTGTGGGCCGTGTGGGCGCTCGTGGTCGAGCCGGCCGAGGTCGCCTGGGCGCTGTAGGTCGCGCGCACGGCGAGCGTACCGGAGCACCCGGCCGAGCCTCGCAGACGAGAGACCTCCCACAAGATCGGCGTCAACGTTTGTCTCAAAATCCAACGGCCCGAACGCATGCTCATCCTGGTACCCTCACAGTGCAAGCCTGATGTAGGCGCGCTAGGGAGACCATCCACCGGGTCGCAGCGGGCCGTGCATCCCCCAGCGTGTCGCCAGGCTCGCCAACCCGAGCATGAGCAGGATGAGGAGACCGACGACTGTTCCGAGCGCCAGACCGGCCCACCGTACGGGACGTCCGAGGTCGCGACGCATGCGATGATACTCGTCTGGTGTCAGTTCACCCTGTGCGTAGCGCGCGTCGAGGATGTCGTGGGCATTCGGACTGGAGGATCTAGGACTACTGGGAAACAGCCAGGTCGTGGCGCCGAACGCGAACGCGATCACAATCAGTACGATCGTCGTCCACACCAGCATCCACAGTCCCATACCCATGGCAGCCCCTCTCCTACGACGGCGGGGCGGCCGTGCGGACCACACCCGGGAACTCGCGACTGTCCCGCATGGTCGCCCAGTACATTAGCGGAGCACCGCCTCCCGGATAAACAGCCCGTGCCCCGTGTGGTACCACACCTGCCCACTGTACGCGTTGACGCTGAGCAACCCGGCTGTCGTGCCGTTCAGCGTGAAGTCGATCGTATAGTAGCCGGGGAACACCCTGGTGCTGCCCACCGTGGCGTTGGTCATCCGGCTGGCAAGGAACTGCTGGGCGAGCGCAGTAGCCTGCGCAGACGTCACGGACGCTGGTGTGGTCGGCCCGATCGCACCAGGACCGACCGGCGCCGCACCACCGTACATACCCCACGCGCCAGATGCACGACCGCGTCCCTTGCCATAGCCTGGTCCATAGCCAAGCGCTCCGCTCCACAGCGTACGGCCGTACTTCACGTTCCAGAGAACGTTCGGTCCACCCTGAGGAGCCACGAAGCCCGTGAACCGGTTGACGACCAACTCAAACGCGCCCGCACCCGTTGCGCCGTCCTTCACGACAACGTAGAAGTGGTTGCTGAACTCCATCACCTCTCCAACAGCGAGTCCCTGGATCCCGGTCGCCGCGACGGCGGACCGCGCCGCGTCGACGGCCTGAGCCATGGTAATCGGTTGGCCCGACCCCAGCACACCCTGCCCGCCAGCCGCAGGGCACCCGGGACGCCCCCACCCCGGTCCAGGCTGGGCCAGCACGGGCATGGCGCTGACCGCCAAGAGACTCACCACCGCAAGAGCGACAACCCAACGCCTCCGCATCTTACTACCTCCTCCGTCCGGCCTCATGGGCCTTCGACACTCTCAGCATACGGCCGCCCCGTGAGGCTACCGTGCCGCTCGGATGAAGATTGTGTGAAGGTGGATTAGGCGAGAATCGGCAGGGTGATCACGAACGTCGTCCCGCGGCCGAGACCGAGACTGTTGGCGTAAATGCGTCCGCCGTGGGCTTCGACGAGATAGCGGGCGATCGTGAGCCCGACGCCGCTCCCACCGTTGGCTCGTGCTCGGGATCGATCGACCCGGTAGAATCGATCGAACACACGGGAGAGGTCCGCGGGGGCAATCCCAATGCCGCTGTCGCGGATCGTAACCTCCACGCTCTCATCACTCCGTCGAGCCCGCACCTCGACGCGACCGCGAGGGGCGGTGTACTGGAGCGCGTTGCCGAGCACGTTGGAGAGGACCTGGCCAATCCGGTCCGGATCAGCGTGGATCATTGGCAGATCGTGCGGCACGTCGACGATCAGCGCAACCGTCTTTTCCCGAAACTGCGGGCGCAACCGTACCACAGCCGCATCCACCAGTTGCCACGGTTCCACGGGATGCTTCTGCAACGTGATTTGCCCCGCGTCAGCCCGAGACAGTCCTTGCAGATCGTCCACCAGCCGTCCGAGACGCATCGCCTCGCGATAGATGCGCTGCAGGTTGTCGTTCTCCGCAGGGATGACTCCGTCCACCATCGCCTCAGCATACCCGGCGATGCCCGCGAGCGGGGTGCGCAGTTCGTGTGCGACATCACCGATCAGTTGTTGACGCCGGCGTTCAGTATGCTCAAGGGCCTCAGCCATGCGGTTGAACTGGATCGCGAGTTGCCCGATCTCGTCATCAGAATGGACCGGGACACGCTCCGAGTACTGCCCATCCGCGATTCGGGCGCTCGCCGATCGCATCGTCGCGATCGGTTCGGCGATTCGGCGAGCCACGAAGACGCTAACCGCAGCCGCGATGAGGACGGCGGCGACTGCGGAGGTAGCGAGGGCGGCGTTCATCGCCCCGGTAAATGAGGCGATGAGGCCGGCCATGATCTGGGGGTTCGGGCCAACGAGACGCGCCATCGCGGCCTCGTGTTCGGAGAATGCTGCGGGGGCCAGCATCTGCGCCGCCGTCCAGAGCACCACCGCCCCGACGGCGACCGTCAGGAGATACGACGCGAGCAGTTTCCACCGCAGAGACCGCCGGAGTAGTCTCACGACGGCTCGTCCGCGAACCGGTAGCCTACGCCGCGCACGGTCTGCAGGAGGCGAGCGTGCGCTGCATGATCCCCGAGTTTGCGGCGCAACTCTTTGATGTGTGCGTCGACGACGCGCGCGTCTCCGAAAAAGTCGGCCCCCCACACCCTTGCGAGCAGTTGTTCCCGGGTCAGTACGCGCCCGGGATGGGCCGCTAATGCATACAGGAGGTCAAACTCCAGGGCGGTCAGCGACACCGACGAGTGTCCTCGCCAGACTTCTCGCCGCGCGGGGTTGATGCGCAACGTACGGAAAGTAAGCGGACTTGAAATCCCTTCGTCTTGGCCGCGCATGCGACGGAAGATCGCGCGGATGCGGGCGGTGAGTTCGCGCGCACTGAACGGCTTGGTCACGTAGTCGTCAGCACCCACGGTAAGTCCGATCACCTTGTCAGTCTCGTCTGCCTTTGCGGTCAAGAGCACGACATAGGTGGGAGACTCCTGGCGCACCCGGCGGAGCACCTCGATCCCGTCAATGCCGGGGAGCATGATGTCTAGCACCAGGACGTCCGGTTGGAACTGAGGCACTTTCCTGAGAGCGTCCTCACCGTTGGCGGCGACGTCCACTTCGAACCCTTCCTTTGACAGGTACGCGCGCAGCAACGTCGTGATTTTCTCATCATCGTCAACAACGAGGACTTTGCCGGCGACCATCGCAACTGTACCTCGACACACCGTTCGGTTAGTCGTTCACACGCCCTTAATTGACTTTACATATCCAATCTTTGGCCGCGTATCGGTTGCGCACCCGATTCCCGCATGGGGCTAATTAGTACCTACATCTACACTTGGGTGGCCAATCCATAGCCCGCGCCCGTCTGGGGAAGCCGCTTGTAGCGTCCACACCATCCGTCTCTCCGCGTTTCGTTGCGCGATGCCTCCTTGCTTGGCGTGCTCGTGGCGCTGGCGTTGTTCCCGTGTCCCGAGGCCCTCATCGCCTCCGGCTGGTCTGAAATCCGGTTGAGACCCGATGTCCCGTGCACCCCTCCGTCGTATGCTGCAGGTAGGCGCGGAGTATCTAGCCCCGCGACCTCGGGGTCTTTGGAATGGCGCGGCCGTCGTTAGTAGCGAGTCAATCATTTGACCATTCGCCCGCAGGCGTGCTGGTTCGGCCTCCCGAACGCACGAACGGCCGGCCGGCAGCATCGCCCGGTGCGCGCGGGACGGACGCCGAGGGCTGGCTCGCGCATCTGTGGCCCGGTGCGCAGCCGGTGCTCTGCGCGCTGCTGCTGATCGCGGGGCGTGTCGTCGAGCGCGCCGCCCCAGGGCCGGCGGTCGTCCTGTACGCGCTCTCGTATCTTGCCGGGGGAACCGGCAGCGCGCTCACCGCCTGGAGCGCGCTGCGGGAACGCCGCATCGACGTCAACCTGCTGATGCTGCTCGCTGCGCTGGGGGCGGCGTACCTCGGGGCCTGGACGGAAGGTGCGATCCTGCTCTTCCTCTTCTCGACCAGCAACGCGTTGGAGTTCTACGTGATGCGCCGTACGCGGCGGGCGATCCGCTCGCTCACTAGTGTACCCTCCAGGAGAGAAGAGGAAAGAGCGCGGTCATGTGCGGATGAAGGGAGTGCCTCTGGTGCCGTTCCGAGGAGGGCCTAGCTCGCTTGCGGTTCGACCGCCA